>JACMLA010000774.1 GCA_014379815.1 Bryobacteraceae bacterium
CCTGCGGCGGGTCTCTGACCCGGCCCAGAAACGTACGGATAGGTCAACCCAAAGCCCGGTCTGGAGACCCTCAGCAGGCGTGGACGCCCGCCCCACTCTTCAGGGCACCAATTCTATTCGAAAGGAGCTTCAGTCATGAGCTCGTCCGCACGGATCTTACCGCGACATAGAGGAGGTCTTCAGCACAACGCATCACGAGACATCTCGGTCAGCAATTCGAGCGTTTGCTTCCGACCCGCTCCCTTTTGAAACTGGAACGAATGTGGAGTATTGAAGCAGTGCAGGGAAAGCCATTTCAGGTGCTCCCACGCGACTCTTTTACGCGACACAACATCAGAGGATTCGACTTCGATGACAGCCGGGTCCTTGTCCCCCAACGAGTGCGCGGATACTTTATTGATAAGAACGGAAGCGCGAAAAACGGCCGCTTCTACGACGCCAGCAACAAGTATCCAGCTGGTGGCTTCACGGCTTCAGCCGAGCAATGCCTTCGGTTTGCCATCACCCTTGGCAGTGGTCAGGTGTTTTCCGCCAAATCGCTCGATCAGATGTGGACTGCCCAAACAACGGCATTAGGAAAGAAAAGTGTATTTGGGTTGGGCTGGGGAGTCGTGGAACGAAACGGCCAGAAAATGGTTGGCTTCAACGGACTGCAGCCTATGACAGAGACGGCTGTGCGCTACTTTCCCGCAAGCGGAGCTGATGTTGCTCTATTCTGCAACGCCGAGGGAGCTCAGGGTCTTTCTGAGTTAATGGATGTATTGACCGAAATACTCTTAGGAGCGAAGTGGGAGGAATCAGAGCCAATGAAAGATTCGGTGCCAACGCACGCTGGCAAGCCAGCTTTCTGAGTCGTCAGTCGTGCGCCTGCGGGGAACCGACCAGTAGACGATCACCGGACGGCCAAGAACGTCTCCTTCGTCTACGAATCCCCAATAGCGGCTGTCGAGGGAACTGTCGCGATTATCCCCAAGTACGAATAGCTTGCCAACAGGCACGGTAATCTCCCCTCCCGCAGACTGCCGCAGGAAGTTCGCCCACTCATTCGAGGGCAGGTCGTCCTCAACCGCCTGGGGAAAGTTGTCACGGAACACGTCCTCGTACGGTGAGTTATTGATCACGTAGGGCTCACTGGATTCCCGATCGTTTACCACCAGTTTCTTCTTCCTGAGGCGTACCCTGTCTCCGGCGACGGCTACAACCCTTTTCACGAAACTCTGGCGCCGATCCAAAGGGTAGCGGTGTGCCACGATGTCACCCCGGTGAGGAGCCCCGCTGGCAAACCTCCGCAGTATAAATACGGAGTCGCCTTGCAACAAGGTGTTTTCCATGCCACCTGTGGGCATCACGTACGCCTGAAACACAAGTGGGAACAAAGCCAGAAGACACGCAAAGATAAGCCATGGCAAGCCGCGCCGCAAGGGCCTTGCCGGACCTAGAGCCTGGCCCGCGGAAAAGTACATTGTGGCGAGGGCCACGCCAAGGACACTGGTCAGCAGAAGGCTCTGTGATGCCGTACCACCGTCCCGAATCCTGGCGAGAATACTGCTCACCACCCCGCCGAGCAAGATCACGGCGGCCCCGTAGCCAGCCCATGGATTGCGGGCCCAGAACCCAGCTACGACAAACGTCAGGAAGAACAATTGCGGCAGAACCATTACAGGATTCTGTATTCCAGCGAACAGAGTAAGGGCGACGAGAACCAGGGTTATCCCTGAAGCAAACCTGACTATGACAGGTGCATGAGTTTTGTTTCGCCTTTCGTTCTCCAAGTCGTTGTCCCCTCTTAAGATAGCTGCACAAACCTCTTGCTTTCGATTCCAGGTACATGCAAGAATCGCCTAGGTGGTTGATGGTGGTGTGAGTCTGGTGTAACTGTGGAGCACGGGCCAAATCAAAGCGAAGAGCGAAGCGCCGAGGTAAAACGGCCCCGTAATTCGTTCAGCTCACGGGTTGACGAAAAGGGCAGGCTCAAGCTGCCTGCGGAGATCGACAGATACCTGCGGTCATTGCTTGCGGTGGATGTATACATAACCAGCTTTGATGGACGCTCCGCACGGATATATAGCAGTACTGAGTGGGAGAAGCAAGAAGCTCTGCTGGAAGCACCGGGAGAGCACGCTGACTGGGGCGAGACACTGCTGCGGAGGGCGAGGGCGTATGGGAGCGACACCAGCATCGACAACCAAGGTCGCGTGTTGATGCCCAATCGCCTGAGGCGGGCGATGGATGTGGAGAATCAGGCCGTGATGCTGACCTGCATGAAGGGCCACGTCGAGGTTCTCAGTGAAGCGGTGTTTGAGGAGAAGCTGGCTCCTGAGGCCGACACGAGTACGATGTTGCGGCACTTTGCACAGATGGGGCTGCGCTGATGTATGCACTATCCGGTCCTGCTGGCCGAGACGCTCGAGCACCTGGCAATCCGGGCCGATGGACTGTATGCGGATGCGACTGCAGGGTTGGGCGGGCATACGGGAGCAATCGCAGGGAGGCTGACCGGCGGCGGTGTGATTGCGGCCGACCGGGATGCAGAGTCTCTGGAGAGAGCCAGAGAAAGTACCGCGGAATATTCGGACCGGATTCGCTTCGTGCATACCCGGTTCTCAGGTCTCGCGGCTGCCCTTGCCTCAATGGGCGTGGAGCAGCTGGACGGATTAGTAGCAGATCTGGGTGTGAGCCGGATGCAGTTGACGACACCCGAACGGGGTTTCTCGTTTATGGCTGCGGGTCCGGTAGATATGCGGATGGATCGGGGCGAGGAAGGGACCGCGCAAGATCTGGTCGACTTCGCTTCAGAACGCGAGCTAGCCGATTTGTTGTTTCAACTCGGGGACGAAAGGAGGAGCCGGAGAATTGCCAGAGCCATCGTTCGCGCGCGGCCAATCCGAGACACTCTGCACCTTGCAGATGTCGTGGAGAAAGCCGTGCCGCGGACCGGTGCCCTTCACCCTGCGACACAAACTTTCATGGCTCTGCGAATCGCGGTAAACCAGGAGCGCGAAGAACTCGAAGCACTGCTCCGGGATATCCCTTCGATAGTGAAGTCCGGAGGCCGGGTTGTGTTTCTAACATTTATGTCGGCGGAAGACCGGGTGGTCAAGCAGGCGTTTCAAGCGCTCGCCCGGGAACGCAGAGCAGTGCTGATCAACAAGCATGTAATCACACCTTCTGAACGCGAGGTCCGGGAGAATCCTCCATCACGCAGTGCGAAGCTGCGGGCTTTGGAAATGAGGTAGAGAATGGCAACGCTGGCAAGCATACTAAGTCACTTTTCGGGATCGAAAGCACTAACGGCTGAAAGGGATATTCCCGTTCAGGCCGCACGGTCGGACTCATTTAAATTAAGGGCACTGCCCAACGAAGATGTTTACTTTTTTTTAAAACGGATTGATAACTCTCGTGTTGTGCGCCAGGCGGATCCGGGCGCAAGGGCGCGTGACTGGAAGTTTCTGGGCGGTGCGGGAATCGCTGCGGCCACGGTAGTCGGAGTGCTGCTCCCAAGTGCCTGGGGCTTAATCGCAGGGTATCAGCTGACCAACTTGCAGAATGAAAATCAGCGTTTGCTTTCGGAGCGCACGCGCCTTGAAGTCGAAGAGTCCAAGCTTGTCAGCGTCGAGCGGCTGCAGCAGCTGGCCGAGATGCAGAAGTTCATCGACCCCACAACGGAACGGACTGTATATCTTCCGAAGGCAACCGACAGTTCGCTCGCCAGATTAGACCGGCACTAGGGAGAAATTCACCTTGCCAACCCGCGAAGAAGATCTGGCTATCCCAAGGCTGAAGCTCTTCGCCCGTGTCTGCCTCGTCTGGGGTCTTGTCATCGTGCTCCGCCTGATCCAGCTTCAGGTGGTTCAGCATGAATCCTACGCGCGACAGGCCCAGATGCAGCAGGAGCGACAGATCGAAGTCCGCGCACCAAGGGGAGCAATATTCGACCGTAACGGCCAGCCGCTGGCCATGAGTGTCTCGGTCGATTCGGTTTGCGTCAATCCTCAAAAGGTTCCTAACCTCGCAATGGCGGCCGACATTCTTTCCCGCGTTCTGGACCTGGAGCCGGGCGAACTGCTGCAGAAACTGGCGACGGCGTCAGAAGCAAAACGCGGCTTCCTCTGGGTAAAACGGAAGATCTCCTTCCAGGAGTCTGAGCGTCTTCGCGCCTACGATTTCGACTGGGTCGAGCTGCGTAAAGAGAGCACGCGCTATTACCCTAAAGGCGCTCTGGCTGCCCATGTGTTGGGTGGAGTTGACCACGGAGAACATGGCAACGGCGGTGTCGAACAGTTCTTCGACAAGGAACTTCACGGCCAGGCTGGGGTAACCAGGACAACTGCCGACGTTCGTCAAAACGTTTTCGACTCGAGGGTTCATACAGACCCTTTGCCGGGTGCCACCCTGCATCTCGCCATTGACGAGCGGATCCAGTATGTAGCGGAGCAGGAACTCGCGAAAGCTGTAAAAGAGCACAATGCCAGTACCGGTAGTGCAGTTGTGATGGACCCCCGGACCGGGGATGTCCTCGCGATCGCGAACTATCCTTCCTACAATCCGAACGAGCCCCCAACCGACCGGAAGTCTTTTGAGGCCCGTAAGAATCTGGCGGTGATGGCTCCGTTCGAGCCGGGCTCCGTCTTTAAAGTGGTCACACTCTCTGCTGCTCTCGAGACTACCCGACTGACTCCTGACAGTTCCTTCTATTGCGGTAACGGTGCGTTTACCCTGTTCCGGCGAGTGATCCACGACGCCCATCCCCACGGAACCTTGTCGATGGCCGATATCCTTGCAAGGTCCAGCAACATCGGTGCGATTAAAGTTGGACTGGTCGCCGGAAATCAAAACCTTTACGACTACGTGAAGAAGTTCGGCTTCGGTGCGAAGACAGGCATCCCGCTGCCGGGAGAAGGACGAGGTGTCGTGAGGCCGCTGAACCGCTGGATTGCCAGCTCGATTGGTTCAGTGGCTATGGGTCATGAGATCAGTACAACGGCGGTCCAGCTTGCCAGAGCCTGTTCCGTTATTGCCAATGGCGGCATGCTGGTCAAGCCCCGCCTGGTGCGCAGCATAGCGCGCGGGACCCATGAGCCGGTGGAGGTCAGGATTGAATCCGAACGGATTCTTGTTCCTGAGAATGCGATGAAGATGCGCCGCATGATGCAGCGGGTTGTCGACGATGCGCGTGGGACAGGCAAGGCCGCACGGTTGAATGGCTACTCCTCTGCGGGCAAGACAGGATCCGCGCAGATCTATGATTTTGCCGGTCGCAAGTACACCCACCGATACAACGGTTCGTTCATGGGCTTTGCGCCGGTAAACAATCCGGCAATCGTCATCGCGGTGACGCTGAACAATACAGCCAAATACGGTGGAGTAGTAGCGGGACCTGTATTCCACAAGGTAGCCACTGCAGCGCTCAGGTATCTCGATGTTCCCAAGGATCGTCCCGAGGATCAGGGAATTGGTCTGGATGACTTGACTGACGGGAAAGACTTTACTGACGAGAATGATGCGTCGGACCCCGATCCTTTGATGCCCCCGGTCACGATCGAGAGTGATGAGGCTCCTTCCATACTGCTGGCTTCCGCGAGCACCCTGGTAGCACCGCCCCAGGCACCGGCGATCTACGGGCCGAAAGCGCCGGACTTTGTGGGCAAGAGTAAGCGTGACGTTATCGCCGCATCGCTGGAGACCGGTGTCCGTGTCGAGATGTCCGGCGCAGGTCTGGTGCGCCAGCAATCCCCTCCCGCCGGGTCTGCGCTGCAGCCCGGCGAACGGGTGCGTCTGGTATTCTCCCGATGAGTCAGAGCTTATTCACAACGCACCTTGTTGAAACAGAAGCCGTTGATTGTGTTTTGAACACGTTTTCCACTGATTCGACAAGAACTCTACAGAATGTTTTAAACGCAGAAGCTTCTTTGCGTGTATACTTCGGCTTGCACCCGGTGTGGTCTTCTTCACACTCCCGTGACTTCGGATGGTCTCCCGCATGACGGTAAGCCAGCTGTTGTCAGGTGCAGGCTTGCAGTCCGGAATACCGGAAGCGGTTGCTTCCAGTGAAGTGCGGGGGCTTGCATACGACTCGCGCAAGTCCCGGCAGGACTTCCTCTTCTTCGCATTTCCAGGGACTCGCACGGATGGACGCAACTTTGCCGCGGATGCGATTGCGCAAGGTGCCGCTGCGATTGTCAGTGAACTGCCGCCGGGTGCAAGTGCCGGCACTGCGGAGTTTCCCGGGCAGTGGCTCCAGACCAGCCATGGTCGCGAGACCCTGGCTGTCGCTTCAGGCCGGTTCTACGACCATCCGGATCAACGCCTTCATCTCACCGGCATCACGGGTACCAACGGCAAAACAACCACTTCTTACATTCTCGATTCCATCTTCCGGCAGGCGGGCAAGACCACCGCAATGATCGGTACGATCGAGTACCGTCTTGCGGGCCGCACGTTGCCCGCTGTAAACACCACGCCCGAGTCGCTGGATGTCTTCGACCTGCTGCATCAGCTGGAAGAAGCCGGCGGTACACACGCCACGATGGAAGTCTCATCGCACGCGCTTGCACTCGGACGTGTTCATGCCATGGAGTTCCACACGGCGGTGTTCACGAATCTCACGAGGGACCACCTCGATTTTCACCGCACGATGGAAGAGTACTTCGCAGCCAAGCAGCGCCTGTTCCTGATGGAAGGCGCGAAAGGACCGCGGGTCGCAGTCATTAACAATGACGA
>JACMLA010000775.1 GCA_014379815.1 Bryobacteraceae bacterium
CATAACTCTGGAATTCATATATATCTCAAGAAAACCCGTCTGCAATAAAGCAATATGAAGAGAACTGACGGATCAGGTTCGCTCGCGCATGGAGCGGGCCGCGGTTGACCTGACTCTGATGCGGCAAACAGAGGAGCTGGCAACGTTTTCGCGTTACGTACAGCTCCTGCACCGGCTGAGCACAACCAGCTATCCGACTCTCGATGACTTGTTTTCGGAGTATTTGGCAACCGGGTCGCAAATCTTCCGGCTGGAGTGCGGCGCGGTCCTGCAGCAGACTACAACCGGTCTGGTACCCCGCAAAGTATGGGGAACGCAATCGTCCGGGGTTCTTCATTCCCTCGCCATGGAAATCATGGACGAAGGGGACACACTGGTCGGACCGCTGCCAGGGAAGGCCAACGGCTCTGCTTCCTTCCGGATCGGCACGATTCTGCAAACTGCTACCGAGTCATTCGGTGTATTGCTGTTCTGGTCCGACAACTCCAGGGAGACGCATCCACAGGCTCTGGAAATGGTTGAGATGATGGCCCGCGGCATTGAGTCTGCCGTTCAGCAACGTCGTCTGACGGACGAACTGGAGCGCCGGGCCCGGCACGATGGACTCACAGGTTTGGCAAATCGAATGACTCTGGCGGAGCGTCTCCATTCTGCAATTGAAGACGCCAGACGAGATGGCCGCAGTGTCGGGGTGATCTTTATGGATCTCGACAAGTTTAAGGCGATCAACGACAGCCTGGGCCATGCTGCCGGCGACGCGGCGCTGCAGGAAGTTGCCCGCCGTTTTGAGCAGTCTTCCGGGGCCGGTGTCTTCCTTGCCAGAGTAGGCGGCGATGAGTTTGCCGCAGTCGTGCCAGAAGTCAGCACTGTCGCACAAGTGGTCGAAACTGCGAGTCAGTTGCTCCTCTGCCTTTCCGAACCCATGTTTGTCTTCGGAGAGGAAACGCATCTGACAGCAAGTTCGGGCGTAAGCATGTTTCCCGAGGACGGAGATGACGGTGCCGCCCTGCTGCGAAAGGCCGATTCCGCAATGTACGAGGGAAAACAAGCAGGCGGGAATCAGATCCGTACGGCCGGCGTCCCGGCCTGAGCTTGTTTTGCTCGTCTTCTATGTAAGCGGACACGGTTTTGGGCACGCTACCCGGACTGGGGCAATCCTCAAAGAAATCCGCAAACTCGATGCGTTGTTGCCGATGACGATCCGCACGGCTGCCCCGGATTGGCCATTCGCAGCAGCAAGCGCCTATCACAAGATGGTTCTGGAGCCCCGCATCGTGGAAGATGCGGATGCGCTTGGCGTCAATCTCGCGCAAAGTGCCGCGAAACTGGAGCAATTTGAGACCGAGCTGCCAGACCTGATTGCCTCTGAGACAGCATTCCTGCAGCAAAATCACGTGCGCCTGATCGTGGCGGACATCCCGTTTGTCGCAGGACTAATTGCCGCTGCAAGTGGAATCCCTGCGTGGGCCTGTGGGAACTTCCACTGGAATTGGATCTTTGCTGGTTACCCTGTTGCGGAACGGATTGCACAAGCGTACTCACATTTCGAGGCTGCTCTGCGTTACCCCCTGTCGCATACCGAAGGCTGGCAAGTCTTCCCAAGGGTGATCGACGTGCCACTTGTCACTCCCCGCAGCGGCCGGCTTCGCTCTGCGATCCGAAGCCAGATCGGCCTGGCAGATGATCGGCGATCCATAGTGTTGAACGGTGGCAGGGCGAAGCTGGATCAGGATGCGTTGTCGCAACTGGAAACTCTGGGCGAGGAGTTTGCGATCATCGACAACACCACCCTCACCGACTTTCACGACCTGGTGCGGGTCTGCGACGTGGTTGTTAGCAAGCCGGGGTATAGCATCGCGGCGGAGTGCATTGCAGAGCAGCATCCACTCGTATATCCCCCCCGTTCTGGCTTTCCCGAGGATGCGATGCTGCAGCAGCATTTTCAGAGAGTCGCGACAACCGTGGAGATGCCTGTTGATGACTGGCGACGCGGAAACTGGAAACCTTTCCTGAGGCTGGCGCTCACGTCGCATACTCCCGCAGATAGACTTGAAGTGAACGGCGCTGAAGTTTGCGCCCGCTTGATCTACGGCCGTTACCAGAGCGCGTAAGACCACTGGAAGTTCAGAATGTTTAATTCACCGTTACTGTTCAAGAAACAACCTGTGAGTTTTGACTGTCCTGTTATGTAGAGGAGAATCCTGATGAACAAACTATTCCTGACCCTGACAATCGGTGCCAGCCTGCTGGCGGCTCCGGCTTTTGCTGCTGATCCTGAAAAGGCCGAGAGAGAGTACGAGAAGAGCGGCTCACGCATGAAGAAAGGCGCCAAAGATGCCGGCACAGCAATGAAGCACGGCGAGGTGGCAGCTAGTGGGAAAGAGGTAGGCAAGAGTGTGGGCACAGGCACCAAACACGCTGCCAGAGGCACTGTAGAAGGTGCCAAAGTCGTCGGCGACAAGACCGAAGACGTAGTCGACAAGAGCGCCCGGGTGACAAAAAAGGCTGCCAAAAAGACTGGTAGCGCTTTGAAAGATGCCTTCGACGGTAAAGACGAGCAGAAACGCTAGTTGACAGGAGTTCAATGAAACTTCACCTCAAGAAGTTGAAGGACCAGGTGATGGTCATCACGGGGGCGTCAAGCGGCATTGGCTTGACGACCGCCCGTATGGCCGCACAACGGGGTGCCCGGGTCGTCGTGGCTGCCCGGAACGAAGATGCTCTTCGCGACTTTGTGGAGGACGTTCGTGATAACGGGGGGCAGGCGCACTACGTTGTTGCCGACGTAGAATCCGAGACAGACATCCGCAAAATCGCTCAGGAAGCAATTACGCAGTTTGGTGGTTTCGATACCTGGGTGAACAATGCCGGGAAGTCTATTTACGGACCCATTAAGGACGTCGACATCGATGATGCACGGACCCTTTTTGAGACGAACTTCTGGGGCGTGGTGCATGGCTCACGCGTTGCTGTCGAGCACCTCAGGGCAAATGGTGGCGCGCTGATAAACATCGGAAGTGAAGTGTCCGATATCGCCGCACCGCTTCAGGGGTTCTATTCTTCGTCCAAGCATGCGGTGAAGGGCTTTACCGATGCGCTTCGGATGGAACTGGAAGAAGATAAGGCTCCGGTGTCAGTCACGCTGATCAAACCGGGCCCGATCGATACGCCGTTTACACAGCACGCCAAAAATCTCCTTCCTGACGAGCCTACTCACGTAGCCCCTGTTTACTCGCCGGATATCGTGGCGGGGGCCATCCTGTTTGCAGCGGAGCACCCGGTCCGCGACCAGCTTGTCGGCGGCGGAGCGAAACTGATGACCGAGGTGGGGCGCTGGGCTCCCCGGGTTGCTGACAAGCTGATGCAGAGTCAGTTGATAAAGGGCACGCATTCCGGTCGCCCGGCTACCCGGGATCGGGAAGGCGCTCTGTACAAGCCCGGTTTCGGTGGTCAGGAGCGGGGAGACTATTCCGGCCACGTCCACGAGCGCAGCTTGTACACTACGGCAGCGCTGCATCCCATTATTGCCGGGGCACTTGGCCTGGGCGTTGCGGTCGCCTTTGCGGTTCTGGTCCGGTCTGGTCTTTCTTCGGACAACTAACAGAGCATCACACCTCCTGCGGTCTCGTACCATGGACCGCAGGAGACCTGTTTGAGAGCACTGGTAAAGAAGCGTCCCGAGCCCGGCTTGTGGATGGAGACCGTCACTCCTCCCGTAATTGGAATCAACGATGTTTTGATTCGCGTCAAACGCGCCTCAATTTGCGGTACCGACCTCCACATTTTCAATTGGGACGAATGGGCAAAGAAAACCATCCCGGTCCCCATGACAATTGGCCACGAGTTTGTGGGCGAGATCGTGGAGATTGGGTCGAATGTCTCCGATTTCTTTCCCGGTCAAATCGTCAGTGGCGAAGGTCATGTTGTCTGTGGCCGATGTCGTAACTGCCTCGCCGGCAGACGTCACCTTTGCGCATTCACCAGCGGTGTAGGCGTGAACCGGCCCGGTTGCTTCGCCGAGTACATTGCTTTGCCTATGACAAACGTCTGGGTGCATCACAACTCAGTCGATCTCGATGTTGCGTGCATCTTTGACCCATTCGGTAATGCCGTGCACACGGCCCTTTCTTTCCCCTTACTGGGCGAAGATGTTTTGATTACCGGAGCAGGACCTATCGGTCTTATGGCTGCCGCTGTCGTCAAACACGCAGGTGCCCGTTACTCCGTGATCACGGACGTCAATCCCTGGAGGCTTGAGCTCGCAAAGAAACTGGGTGTGACTGAGGCTGTGGACATTCGCGAAACTAAACTGTCCGAAGTACAGCAGCGTCTCGGCATGAAGGAGGGTTTCGACGTTGGGCTGGAAATGTCAGGCAATGCTGCCGCCTTCCGCGAGATGCTCGAGAATATGAGCCACGGTGGTCGGATCGCCATGCTCGGGATTCCGGCAGAACCTGTCGCAATTGACTGGCACAAAGTCATCTTCAGCATGCTGACGATTAAAGGTATTTACGGGCGTGAAATGTACGAAACCTGGTACATGATGAGTGTGCTGCTTCAGTCAGGCCTGGATATCAAGCCTGTAATTACGCATAGATTTGACTTTGGCGACTGGTCTGAAGGCTTTGCAGCAATGCGCTCCGGCGCGTCCGGAAAGGTGATCCTGAACCTTGAGAGCTAGCCGCGGTCACGTCGCAACAGGACAACGAACGCGAGGATAGCGGCGCCACCAAGTATTAGCAAAGCCAGGCGACTGCGATTATCCGCGGACTGGGGGTGTTTTCCCTGCAGCCGGATATGGTGGCCTTCGATAACTGGTGCAACGCTGACTGCGGGCTCATCGTCAATGATGTTTTCCGAGGCCGGCTCCCACATGGTGACAACGCATTCCCGCTCGGCGCAGGCGAGCAATTCGGCCCCATCGACGGATGCTGCGGTTCCAAGACTCTGTGTTGCGCCGAGATTCCAAAATCCTTCAGCAGTGCGGGGAATAAAGCTTACGTGGAAACCTGCAGGGCTTCGCGCTATGGAGACCAGACCATCATCCAGTATCAGACGTGCAACCCCGTCCGCCGATTGCCGGACAGCGTCCTGAACGTTCATAACGACTACCTTAACTTACTCGCTGCGGCTTGTCCTGCTTTGCTTGCAGGAGACAGGGAAGCAGCATTTCTCCACACGCCGATTGCATTCTGGCGATCACCCATTCGCTCTCTTACCATCCCGTGAAAGTAAAGTGCTGCGGCTGCCAGATCTTTACTAAGCTCGCCTTTCTCCACCGCGGGCGCCACGCGGGGAGCTAACCACGCCAGGTCCTGTTCGGACTGTTTCCGACGCTGGAAGAAGGACGGGAGCTCGTAAGTGGAAAGCGCCCGGACAAAACGAATCTCCACATTGTCCGGTGCTAGTGCAACTGACTTATCCATTCCAAGAATGCCTTCTTTCGCCAGACGATTCTTGTTCCACAGCGCGAAAGTCCGCCCAGACTCAAGCAGCTTGTTGCTCGACAAGTAAACCAGAACCACCGGATCTGCGGGACTTTGCCTCGCCAGCGATTCCAGAAGCCTGAGCGACTCGCGCGTACAGGATTTGTCTCCATCGACGCCTTTGAAATAGAGCTCTTTTGCCCGAATTAAATCTGTTGTGTCCGCATGTGCTGTAAACAGCGTCAATACCAGCAGACATCCCGAAAGCAGAGTGCGAGTTAATCGATAGTCCATGTTCAATACCGCTGAAGTTTCTACCGCAGCGTCCAGTGTGGAGGCATCCAAAAGTCACGATGAGGGACAAGCGCCCCCAGATTATTATTATCGGAGCCGGTCCAGGCGGCCTTGCTGCTGCTATGCTCCTTGCCAGTGCGGGTCTCAGGGTACGGATCATTGAGGGACAATCCCGGGTCGGAGGACGCACAGCAACGTTGCAAGCTGACGGATTTCGCTTCGATACTGGACCGACGTTTTTCCTGTACCCGCGGGTACTAGAAGAAATTTACGAGGTAGCGGGACGCGAACTGCAGCGCGAAGTCCCGATGGCCAGGCTGGACCCACAGTACCGCTTGGTGTTCGGGTCGGGCGGGGAACTGCTGGCGACACCTCACGTGGAAACGATGGAGAAGGCCATCGAGAAGCTTTGTCCCGAAGACGCCCGCCACTTCCGCCGCTTTCTCACAGAAAACCGGGACAAGCTGCAGAGGTTTCGTCCGGCACTGGAGACAGCCTTCTTAAGCTGGCGCGATGTGTGTTCTCCGAACATGATGAAGTTGTTGCCGTTCCTCAGGCCGTGGATGTCACTCGACCAGGAACTGCATCGCTATTTCTCCGATCCGCGCCTCCGCCTGGCTCTCTCGTTCCAGTCCAAGTACCTTGGAATGTCGCCGTTCCGCTGTCCGAGTTTGTTCTCGATTCTGGCTTTCCTTGAGTATGAGTACGGTGTGTGGCACCCAATTGGGGGCTGCGGTGCGATCTCCCAAAACATGGCCCGCGTTTGTGAGGACCTGGGTGTGGAGATGCACCTGAACGAACCTGTGGAACGCATTCTGTTCGATGGCAAGAAAGCCGTTGGCGTTCAGACAGACCGCGCCGAGTATCCGTGCGAAGGCATCGTCGTGAATGCGGATTTCGCCAGAGCCATGCAGCGTCTGGTCCCGGACCATCTCAGGAATCGCTGGTCTGACTCGAAGCTCGCAAAGAAACGTTTTTCCTGTTCTACTTTCATGCTGTATCTCGGGATTGAAGGACGCTTCGACGAGGTCTCACACCATACGATCTACATGGCGAAAGACTATCAACGGAATCTCGAAGACATCGAGACACGGCATATCTTGTCCGATGATCCGTCTGTGTACGTTCAGAACGCCAGCGTCACCGATCCCACGCTGGCTCCGCCCGGAATGAGCACACTGTACGTGCTGGTACCAGTCACGCACCAGCATGTCAACGTCGACTGGAAGCTCGAGCGTCAGCGGTATCGTGAAATCGCGATCAACCAGCTGAAGAATATTGGCATCCACGATCTGGAGCGCAGGATCCGGTACGAAAAGATCGTCACTCCGGACGATTGGGATAAAGAGTTCCAGGTATACCGGGGAGCAACCTTCAATCTCACCCACAATCTGGGTCAGATGCTCCACCTCCGTCCGCGCAACCGCTTTGAAGATCTGGAAAGTGTTTATCTGGTTGGCGGAGGCACCCACCCTGGCAGTGGCCTGCCTGTGATCTTCGAATCGGCACGCATTACTTCGCGCCTTCTGTTATCTGATTTCGGCGCGACACCGGATTGGGCGCGTCGGGATACGCGGGTGGAAACAGCCCGCGTCGCATGAACTCAACGTTCCCCGCGGCGTCGTCCACGGCAACAGCGTCGCTGACAGCCGTGGCGTCGCTGACAGAAGCAGCTCAGCAACGTGAAGCGCAGGTACTCTGGGCGGAACAAGCTGTGCGTTCTCGCCTTGAGATCGTAAAGCGACTACGCCACATCATCAGCAGGCGCTCCGGCGACTTCGTTCGGGCGATCCCTCGCAATGCTGCTGACACTCTGGTCTCTGAAGTCCTGCCACTGGCGGAGGCCTGCCGGTTTCTGGAGCGACGCGCTGAAGCTTTATTACGGCCCAGGCGCATGTCCTCAAGCGGGCGGCCGATATGGCTCAATGGCGTAGTCTTCGAATTGCTTCGTGAGCCCCTCGGTGTCGTGCTGGTGATCGGACCTTTTAACTACCCGTTGTTCCTCCCGGGAGTGCAGTCAGTGCAAGCCCTGGTTGCTGGAAACGCTGTCATCGCGAAGCCGGGTCGAGGCGGTTCAGCGGCCTTGCAAATTCTTTCCGAGTGCTTGCTCGAAGCGGGCCTGGATAAACGGCTGTTCCGGGTGCTGGGTGAGTCGCCCGACGAAGCCGGGGCAGCCATTGAGGCTGGTGTGGACAAGGTGTTTCTGACCGGGTCGGAGACAACCGGAGTTGAGGTGTTGTCGCGACTCGCGAGGCACACAATTCCTTCCGTGATGGAATTATCGGGGGACGATCCGGTTTTCGTTCGTCCGACAGCAGACCTTGCGTTGGTTGCCAGCGCGATCCGCTTCGGACAGCGATTTAACGATGGCAACACCTGTATCGCTCCCAGGCGGGTGTTTGCTCCGCCGTTTCTGGCGGATCGATTGCGGCAGCTGACTACTCTGCCGGTAATTGCCGCTGAAGATGATGACGCTTTGTTCCAGGCTCGCCAGTCGGGGTATGCTCTCGGCGCGACAGTGTTCGGAGAGCCTGTAGAAGCTGCGAGCTTTTCTCGTCGGGTGCGCGCCGGAGTAGTGGTTATCAATGACATCATCGTTCCCACGGCTGATCCACGGGTGCCTTTTGGCGGACGCGGGCGAAGCGGGTTCGGAGTCACCCGGGGTGCAGAGGGATTGCTGGAGATGACGGCCTTAAAAGCTATCCTCGCACGCAATACGAAGTGGCTTCCCCATCTGGAAGCGCGGCATCCAGGAGACGCGGATCTGTTTGCGTCTTTTCTTCAGCTATGTCACGGCGGCACGATCCGAGAGCGCTTGCGCGCACTGTTTCGACTCATGCAACTCGGGTCGCAAAGGAGATAAGAAGTTATGAACGGATCGACAGTGGTTGTGGTGGGCAGCGGACTGGGTGGGCTCACCGCAGCTTGCACGCTTGCCGCCCGTGGGTACGCAGTTACTGTGCTGGAGAAGAACGAGTGGGTTGGAGGAAAAGCGGCCGTACTCGAGAGCGACGGTTTTCGCTTCGACATGGGTCCAACCATCCTCACCGTACCCTCTGTTTTGCGCCGGGTGTTCGCCGAGGCCGGTCTGCTCATGTCGGACTATCTGGACCTGGTTCCGCTGGATCCGCAATGGCGCTGTTTCTTCGACGATGGCTCGGTGCTGGATCTGCACCAGAGACCGGAAGACATGGCTCGGTATCTCCAGCAGGCCGCGCCGAATTCCGCAGAGGGGTACACAGAGTTTCTTGAGTTGTCCAAAGACCTCCACGAAATCTCCAGTCGCTATTTCTTCTGGAAGCCGATCGGCGGAGTCGTCGACACCTTCGATTTCACAAGGACATTTCAGATCTCTGTGCTTCAGGATCTGCTGAAGATGCGGATGGGTAAAACCGTTGCCGGCACGATCCGGGAATTCATCCCGGACACCAGGCTGGCCCAGCTGCTGGATCATTTCACCCAGTACATCGGATCTTCGCCGGAGGCCTCTCCCGCGATTCTCTGCGCGATTGCGCACATGCAGACTGCTGAAGGTGTCTGGTACCCGAGGGGCGGGACCGGCGCCGTACCCAGGGCACTTCGCCGCCTTGCAACCGATCTTGGAGTGGAGTTCCAAACCGGTGTTGAAGTGACCCGGATCCTCACTGACCACGGACATGTAAGTGGCGTGGTTACTTCCACGGGGGCGACGATTCCTGCCGGTGCCGTGGTTTCCAACTCCGACGCGGTCCGAACCCATCGGGAACTGCTGGGTGGCGCGGCAGCTAAGTCATTTGAAAAACGCCGGGAGTACGAGCCCGCCTGCTCAGGAGTGGTTCTGTATCTGGGTTTGAAAGAGAGATACGACCATCTTCTTCATCATGACTTCGTGTTCTCCGGCGATCCTCATGAGGAGTTCGATTACATTTACCGCCGCGGAGAACCAGCCCCTGATCCAACCTGTTACATTGCCGCCCCCGCGCAGACAGAGCCAGAGGTCGCTCCTCCGGGTGGCGAGGCCCTCTATATACTCGTGCATACGCCGTACCTGAGACCTCACCATGACTGGAAGCAGATGTTCCCTGAGTACCGCAGAGTAATCTTCGACAAGCTGGCTCGTACAGCCGGAATGAAAGACCTCGAGCAGCGCATCGTGTTCGAGCATGCTTTGACACCTCAGGACATTCACGAACGTTACCGGGTGCTGAACGGCGCCATCTATGGAATCACCAGCCATGGGCGTTACACAGGAGCGTTCAAACCATCCAACCGAAGCAAAGACGTAAACGGGCTCTATTTGTCTGGAGGAGCGGCGCACCCCGGGCCCGGCATGCCAATGGTTATGATGTCCGGATGGATCGCAGCCGATGCGCTGGATCAGGACGGAGCAGTTGAACCTGTCAGAACCGCATGCGTAGCACACGCGTAGAGCTCCCCAAGATCAATCGTCAGGCTCTGACGGTCTTTTCGGGGTATGTCGACTGGTACCTGCGGCGCAACTTCCATTGCGTTCGCGTTGCCGGTTCGAGTTATGCGCGCGTTGCCTCCGGCAGACCATTCCTCGTTTACGTAAACCATCCGTCGTGGTGGGACCCTCTGGTCGGTCTGGAAGTGGCGATGTACCTGTTTCCCGACTGGGCTCACTACGCGCCGATCGATGCCGAGGCACTGAGACGATACGGCTTCTTCCGCAAGCTCGGCTTTTTTGGCGTAGAACCCGGTACCGCGTCCGGCGCTGCGACATATCTGCGGATGGGTGAAGCGGTGCTTTCGCAGCAGAAGCAGGCATTCTGGGTAACGGCTCAGGGTCACTTTGCCGATCCGCGTACCCGCCCGATGCAGCTTCGACCCGGTACAGGACATTTGCTCCACCGCGTCCGCAATGTGAACGTACTGCCAATGGCGATTGAATATCCTTTCTGGGAGGAGCGTTTTCCGGAAGCTCTGGTCCGCTTTGGGGAACCTATTGCCGTCGACGACGGTGCTTCACGACCGCCGGACGAGTGGACTGCACTGTTGGCTGCACGGCTTGAGGCGACTCAGGATCGGCTTGCGCAGGATGCGATGGCG
>JACMLA010000776.1 GCA_014379815.1 Bryobacteraceae bacterium
CCTACGACGCTGATTCGGACCACTGCGGAAATCGCGCTTCGCCGGGAGCGATCCGTATCTGAATATAAGGAAGCTCTCGGCCAGACACTCACCGAGTCAGAACGCATGTCGCAACTTGTCGACAGTCTGTTGTTGCTGGCGCGGGCAGAATGCGGAACCGACCCTTCCGGTATAGCCGACTTCGACCTCGCTTCTACCGTGAACGAAGCTTGCGAAGAGAGTCGATTACTCGCTGCTACTGCTGAGGTAAATTTTCGCTGTAACATTCCGAATGGTCCACTACCTATCTCCGGCGATCGTCAATCGCTGCGCCGGCTTTTCCTGATCCTTATCGACAACGCCGTGAAATACACTCCAACAGGAGGAGAGGTCTCGGTCGGGTTGCGCGAGGAGAACGGATTTGCGATCGGAGTCGTACAGGATACCGGCATCGGTATCGCGGAGCAAGACTTGCCTCGCATCTTCGACCGGTTCTGGAGAGCGGACAAGGTACGATCGCGTGAAACTGCCGGGTTCGGCCTCGGGTTGTGTATTGCTCGTTGCATTGCTGAGCGACATGGCGGGCAAATCGAGGTCGAAAGCCAACCTGGCGAGGGATCAACTTTCCGCTTGACCCTTCGCTTACGCACCACGGCGACAGCTAACTTGCGGGCTTGACTCCAACGAAGAGCTCCACTGTACCGGAGTCGATCTCGGAGTGCTCGAATGGCACCACCTGAGGTTGGAATCCGACGTCTGTCAGAATCTCAATCCACAGGCTGCGCGAAAAGAGTCCCTCGAAATGGCGCTCGTGCTCAACCTGGGTGGAACCATCCTCAGATCGCATCAGGTAAACGTAATCGACAGTGTACGTGCTGTCTGTTGGGTCCGGATCCCACGTCCATTCGAGATACCTGAGACCCTTGTTGGCCTTGCCGTCAGTTCCGCCGTGATCGGAGGAAGCGTGAAAGTTCTCGCTGACAAAATCAGGAGCGAAGAGTGCTCCGCCGCCCGGCCTGCAGTGGACGAACGCCGTTTCGATGGCCTTGCGCAGGTCCTCAGCGGTCGTCATGTAGCAGATGGCGTCGTGAATGAAGACACGGTCGAACTCGCGCCCGAGCCGAATCGTTCGCATGTCCCCTGCGAAGTGTTCACAATCCGGGTTCAGTTCCCGGCTGACCTCAAGCATCCCTGCGGAGGCATCCACCAGAGTCATCGTGAACTGATTTTTGAGGTAGAACGCGTTGTTACCTCCGCCGCTGCCGAACTCCACTAAAGTACGGGAAGGCTGATTCCCGGCACTCAACAGATGTTGACCGTATATGCCAGCCTCTTCGACGTACTCCTCATGCGGCGACAGAAGTGGCCACCACTCGGCCAGCGAACTATATAGCTTCATCATCTCGAAAATGTGCCCGTCTCCATTCTCTCTTCCGGCAAATCTAAACTTTGCGTGAAGAAAACAGGCTGGCCCAGGACGGGTCGAGGTCCAGCCATCGCTGGGTGCTGTAAGTCGCCGGGATCTCGGGAACATGCAGCAACCCATGCCCTCTGGTGCACATGAGTTCCGTGCCGTACCATTCCAGAAACGTGTTGGAACTCGAGCCGATTCGTGCCGGATTTGTCACCAATCGCAGGCAAATTGGGCATCGCTTCCGCTGGTCCGAAAGTGCCCACCGAAATGCGAGGACATAGCCGAACAGCAAACCATGGGGCTGAATCGGCATCGAGGTGAGCGCGCCCAGATCAAGGATTCCGCAGAACACGACTACCATTAAAAGCGGTATCTTGACCGCCAGAAAAACCCAGCGGCGAAGTCGGATCGTCAAAGAAGCGGCGTGCGGGTTGCACGGATACTCCCCAAGCTCGAGGGAAGTGGCAACGGGCAAGATCAGCAGGGCGACGAAGATCATGAGCAGGTGAGCGAACAGCAGATCGACTCTCGCGACCGATGCGCATTCAAATCGGTCTGAGCCGCCTTGCCCGTCCGGGACCGAGACGTGCCATCGCAGGCCCGGCTTCGCGAAGGTTGATGCTGGTCTCAACCTTGCGAAAACAAATCCTTTGGTTTGAGGATGCAGTTCTGCTTGCTGAGCATCGTTAACCAGCCAGGCGTCTACGGAAACGGGCAGACGCAGGGATAGCGGAACAACTCCGGCAACAAAGACTTTGCTGCCTCCCACCACAAGAACACGTCCGGCGATATGAGGATCACTGTTGTAGTATTTGCGCCAGGCGGCTTGATCCAGAATCAACGCTGGGGCCTCCGGGCGTCTGGCCAGGTTTGTTACCGGCTCAGGTAAATTCAGAAGGTCAAACACATTGCGAGTGGTCAGTGCGACGGACAATTCGGCCGTTTGTTGGCGGGCGATCTCCACGCGCGCCCGAATGGGCCGATAGAAAGCAGTCTCCCTCAACACATCCTTCAATCCGACTTTTAGAGAGCGGTAGCCAGCGACGGTCACTGTCGGTGACCTGGCTGCAGAGCGTCCCGCCGACCCAATCGTCACGAGATTCTGTTCATCGACATTGGAGGACCATGGCATCAATTCCCGGGCTCCGGGCAGGCGAAAGGCGAAGAATGCGCTGAATGCCGCGAGGACCGACAGCAACAGAATGCAGGTTACCGGGGAGCCAAGTCGAACGTCCTTTCCACCATCGATTTCTGGAGTGTTACGCCTGACCCAGACCGCGTCCTGAATAGCGCCAAGGCAAAAGGCGCAGCGGTTGCGCCGGACATACCAGAGTTCCGATCTCCATTCCGCGAGCCACTCCGCTCGTTGCTCACCGGGTATCAGCAAGGCAGCGAACCACAGGATGGCGAGGTGCAGCGTTTCGGAATCAAGCCACCGGCACGGCCACCTCATGCTTTTTCGACCTCGTCAGACGAAATCAGCTTTGCCAGGAGGGGATAGCGTTTCCGCGACGCCTCCAGTGTCACTTTACCGGCCCGAGTGAGCTTGTAATACTTTCTTTGCGGACGTAACTCCGCCTCCGCGATCGACTCCCGCTCCCATTGTGAGCGGATTAGATCGTCCCGCTCCAGACGCCGCAATGCCGGATAGACCGTACCGCTCGGTAAACCAGTCGTCTCCATCAGACTGAATCCGTAAATGTAACCGGCATCGATCGCCTGGAGAATCAAAGCTGCGGTATGAGAAAGCTTTACCTCGCCTGCCATGGATTGATTGTACCCACGGTCGACCCTATGTAGCAAACTACTTGACGCACTAAGAGTAGTATGCTACATAGGGTTAGGTGCTGCAAAAAATGCTGGAACTCCGCCACGTGTCGAAACGATTTTCGGGAATCGCAGCCGTCGATGATGTCAGCTTCTCAGCTCATGCAGGCGAAGTAACGGGCTACCTTGGGCCGAACGGCTCAGGCAAATCCACCACCATGAAGATGATCACAGGGCTGATGGAATTAACCTCGGGCGAGATTCTCTTTCATGGCGAGCGAATCCATCGGGACCTTATTGCGTGGAAACAACGAATCGGCTACGTCCCGGAGGAGCCGCATCTTTACCCCCACCTGTCCGGGCACGAATTTCTGGTCATGGTCGGTCAACTGCGCAATCTTCCCCCAAAGTCCGCCAAAGCCCGCATCGATGGTCTGCTGCAGTTATTGTCACTGCACGACGACCGGCACGTCGCCATGTCGTCCTATTCCAAAGGCATGCGGCAGAAGGTGCTGCTTGCGGCCGCGCTGCTGCACAATCCCGATCTCCTTTTGCTGGATGAACCCTTTTCCGGGCTCGACGTATCTACGGCGCTGGTGCTGCGCAGCCTGATTGAGGAACTCGCGGTGCGAGGCAAGGTCGTGCTGTTCAGCTCCCATGAGCTCGAAACGGTGGAGCGCGTCTGTGCAAGGGTCGTGATTCTGCACCGTGGCAGGATCGTTGCCGATGACTCGATCGAAAGGCTCCGAACTCTGACTGCCTTGCCGACACTCGAAGGAATTTTTTCGCGGCTGGCGGTTGAGCAGGACCCGGCGGCACTTTCACGAGAGATCGCAGACTTGATTTTGAGCTGAGGCGACACGATGTCTTCACTCCAGTTTCGTGTGCTGTTCCGGCATTTTCTCTTCCGCATGCCAGATCCTGAATTGCTGTCCGCGGAGGGTGACATGAGCACGCTGTTCGGGCAATTTGCGGCGCTCCTGATTTTCATGGGAATAGGTTTTTCGGGCTCGCTGATGGGGCTCGACACCCATCTGCCGAAAGAGGCGATGCTGATCAGTGCCTGGGGCGCAGAGCACTCTCTGATTTCAGCCACAATGCTGGTTGTCGGCCTGTTCGCGGTGC
>JACMLA010000777.1 GCA_014379815.1 Bryobacteraceae bacterium
CGCAGGAGACGGCGGTAGTCCAGTGAGGTCCAGGGTGGCACGCCGAAGCAGCGCACGTTTATCGGCGCGGGGAACAGCGCGCAATCCTGCCTCGCGCAAGCGATCGTTAACGAAGCGGTCAATCGAGGCATCCGGAGCTGGCTTCGCAACAGGCTGGAAGGCCCAGAAAGCCCTCTGTTCCGGAGTAATCTTGTACTCCGAGCCAGCACTCGCTTTCGCGCCCTTATTCTCCGGAGGCCAGTACGCTCCTTTGTCAATCCAGGACGCCAGCTTCGATACGTCCGCCTCCGGCAGTTTGCCTGAGGGCGGCATTTTCAAACGATCGTGCGTCCCGTTGACGACACGAATCAGCAGACTTTCCAGACTCTTGCCTTCTACGAGAGCCGGCCCGGATTTACCGCCCTTTACGATGGCTTCGCGGCTATCCAGCCGTAGTCCACCCATTGCCGACTGCTGATGACAGGCCCAGCAGTTTTTCGCCAGAACGGGCCGGACCTGCATCTCAAATTCGTGGCGCGCGTCTTCCGCCACCCCAGCGCCGGCACAAAGCACAAGGAGCAGCGCCGATCGTCTCACGTTACCAGTCAACAACATCCCCGTCATCCGCGTCGTAGGACTCCTGATCCCTCCAATCATGACCTATTTTGTCGGCCATCGCATTCTCATCCAGCTCGATTCCCAGGCCTCGTCCGGTGGGTCGACATTCGGGGGCAATTTATCACAGCAATGCATCAGGCTTGGCCGCAGTTAATCTGTTACCAGAGATGCTCCAACCCGAGGCGCTGCAGTTCCTCCGAGACTTGAAGGAAAACAATGAGCGTGAGTGGTTTCAGCCTCGCAAGGAAGAGTTCGAGCGCCTGCTGCGGGATCCGATGATGGCTGCCGTTGCAAAAGTCAATACCGCGCTTGAAGCGAAAGCTCCTGAGTACGTGACAGATCCGCAGAAATCGATTTATCGCATCTACCGCGACACTCGGTTCAGCCCAAACAAAACACCTTACAAGACACATCTTGGAGCGTTGCTGCACCACCGTAAGCTCGGCAAGGACAGTGGCGCCGTCATTTACTTTCACGTCTCCACCGACGCGTTTTTGATCGCGTTTGGCCTGTACATGATGCCGACCGAATTGCTCACCCATGTTCGGGCGCATATCGCCGATCATCACAAAGACCTGGAATCGATACTCCGGAAAAAACAGGTCAAGGAACTCTTTGACACAATGCAGGGCGACAAGCTGACCCGCCCTCCGAAAGGCTATCCGGCGGGGCATCCTGCGATCGAATATCTGAAGCACAAGAATTTCCTGCTCGAAGCCAGCATGCCTGCCGAAGAGGCAACCACGGCGAACGCAGTGTCGCTGGTGCAAAAGCACGTCCTCGCGGCGATTCCTTTTATCGAATACCTCAACAAACCCCTGCTAACGGCTTTGCGTAAGCGCGATCCCCTGCTGACTGGGAACTGACGCGGGACACGCGGGACAATAAGGGGCGGAAACGTCCATGACTAGCCCCCCAGTCGTTCCCAATATCCTTGCCCTGATCGGCAACACCCCGATGGTCGAAATCAAGCAATTCGACACAGGGCCATGCCGGTTGTTCGCCAAACTCGAAACCCAGAATCCAGGCGGCTCTATCAAGGACCGCATCGGTGTGTCGATGATTGAGGCTGCAGAGCAGTCTGGAGCTCTTCGGCCAGGTGGCGTTATTGTCGAAGCTACCGCAGGCAACACAGGTATTGGTCTGGCTGTCGTAGCCGCCGCTAAAGGCTACAAGCTGATTCTCGCGATACCGGACAAGATGTCCACAGAGAAGATTCAGCACCTCCATGGTCTGGGTGCCGACGTTCGCATCACCCGAACGGATGTGGACAAATACCATCCGGCTAATTACATCAATCTGGCAAAAAGCATCGCGGCAGAGACACCGAATTCCTGGCTCGTCGATCAGTTTTCCAATCCTTACAACCCCATTGCTCACGAGCAGACCACTGGTCCCGAGATCCTGCAGCAGATGGAGGGAGATGTCGATGCGGTTGTTTGCGGCGTAGGCTCAGGCGGCACGATAACCGGGCTCAGCCGGTGCTTTGCCGCCTACAGTTCCAAGACAGAACTGGTGCTGGCAGATCCGGCCGGCTCATCTCTCGGTGACTATGTGCGGACCGGCCAACTGGGAGCCAGTGGATCCTACGCGGTAGAAGGAATTGGACAGAGCTCGATACCTCCGGTGGCGGACCTGTCGAGCGTTCACAAGGCTTACACGATCCCGGACGCGCGCAGCTTCGAGGTCGCCAGAGCACTCCTGCGACAAGGTGGCATCCTGGCCGGGTCCTCCAGCGGCACACTCGTCGCGGCCTCGCTGGACTACTGCCGCGAGCAAACCGAACCGAAGCGCGTGGTGACGTTCATTTGTGACTCCGGGAACAAGTATTTGTCGAAGATGTACAACGATCACTGGATGCTCGATCAGGGCTATCTGCAATTGCCGAGGACTGGTGACCTGCAGGACTTGATCATGCGCCGCTATCAGTACGGAGGTGTCGTGACTGTCGGGCCTGACGACTCACTCCTCACCGCCTATCAGAGGATGCGCATGGCCGATATTTCCCAGGTTCCGGTTATGGAGAATGGCACACCCACGGGAATCCTGGACGAATCCGACGTCCTGATCGCAGTTCATAAAGATGAGGAGCATTTCCGCGACCCGGTTCGGAGTGCCATGACTTCGCGAATCAAGACGGTACATGCCTCGGCCTCACTGGAAGAGGTGTACCGGGTGCTTGACGAAGGACTGGTAGCCCTGATCATGGACGGGGAAGTCTTCGCGGGACTCATCACGCGAACCGACTTGCTGAACTTCATGCGGCGCCGTCTGCGATAACGGATCTAGTCATGTCTACCAGGTTTGCGACCCTCGCCATCCACGCCGGACAGCAGCCGGACCCTTCCACAGGTGCCATCATGACGCCGATCTATGCCACCAGCACCTACGTGCAGCAAAGTCCAGGCGTGCACAAAGGCTTCGAATATTCACGGAGTCAGAATCCTACGCGGTTCGCCTATGAAGGCTGCGTTGCTGCGCTGGAAGGCGGAACGCGGGGATTTGCCTTTGCCTCGGGTCTCGCCGCGACTGCCACGATCCTGGACACGCTCGACTCGGGTGACCACGTCATCGCGGCGGACGACATGTACGGCGGAACTTTCCGTTTATTTGAACGCGTCCGGAAGCGCTCGGCCGGTCTTACGTTCAGCTATCTGGACATGAGCGATCCGGAAGCGATTCGTGCCGCCGTCACACCGAGGACGAGACTGATCTGGATCGAGACGCCCTCGAACCCGATGCTGAAGTTGATCGACCTGGCCCGCGTCGCCGAGATCGGTCGCGCTCTTGGTATTGTGACTGCCGCCGACAATACGTTCGCGAGCCCGTACATTCAACGGCCCCTTGAGTTTGGCTTTGATCTGGTGATGCACTCGGCGACTAAGTATCTGAATGGACACTCGGATGTCATTGGTGGGATTGTGGTCGCAGGCGACAACGCTGAGGTTGCGGATAAGCTCACGTTTCTACAGAATGCTACCGGTGCTGTCCCGTCGCCGTTCGATTCCTTTCTCGTGCTGCGGGGCCTGAAAACGCTTCATCTTCGGATGGCGGCGCATTGTGAAAACGGCCTGCGTGTGGCCCAATTTCTGCAAACACACCCAAATGTCGAACAGGTGATTTACCCGGGCCTCACATCGCATCCGCAGCACGAACTAGCGAAGCGCCAGATGCATGGTTTCGGGGGCATGATCACTGTACTTCTGAAGGGCGGCATCGAGGAGTCGCGTCGTTTCCTGGAGCGCTGTCACATCTTTGCGCTGGCTGAGAGTCTGGGTGGTGTCGAGAGTCTGATCGAGCATCCGGCGATCATGACTCACGCCTCA
>JACMLA010000778.1 GCA_014379815.1 Bryobacteraceae bacterium
CCACGCGGTCCTGGACAATGACAGCACCAACGGCAGGATTTGGGCTGGTTTGCCCCGCGCCTTTCGCTGCTTCGGAAAGCGCCTCACGCATGTAGGCAGACAGCGTCACGGAAACAAAGACGCGATGAACGTTTCAGGCTTGAACGGCAGCAGATCGTCAACCTTTTCACCTACTCCCACGAATCGGATCGGCAGCCCAAGTTCCCGCGTGATCGCGACGACCACACCGCCCTTTGCGGTCCCGTCCAGTTTGGTGAGCACGATTCCGGTGACGCCACTGCTTTCCGTAAATCGCCGCGCTTGCTCCAGTCCATTCTGACCAGTTGTCGCATCCAGCACCAGCAAGACTTCATGAGGAGCTTCCGGAATTACCTTGCGTGCCGTCCGCTTCATCTTTTCCAGTTCCGCCATCAGATTGTCTTTGGTGTGCAAACGTCCCGCCGTGTCGACGATCACGTAGTCAATGCCACGGGATTTTGCCGCCTGCAGTGCATCGTAGACGACGCTGCTCGGGTCCGATCCCTGCTGCTGCCGAATCACGTCCGTACTCGTCCTCTGTCCCCAGACTTCCAGTTGCTCTATCGCGGCAGCGCGGAAGGTGTCGGCGGCCGCGAGCAGTACGGATCGGCCTTCCCCTTTGTAACGTTGCGCCAGCTTCCCGATCGTGGTGGTCTTCCCTGCTCCATTCACGCCGACCACCATGACCACAGCAGGTGGTACATCGACATGCGGCATCGGTCGCTCGGCAGCCTGGAGCACTTCCAGCAAGTGTTCCCGAATCAGATTTTTGAGCTCACCGGAGTCGTTGATCAGCTTGCGATCCACCCGCATCCGAATCTGATCCAGAATCTCAGTGGCGGTACGCACGCCGATATCGGCGGTGATCAGAGTGTATTCCAGTTCGTCCAGAAGGTCCGCGTCAATCTGCTTTTTTCCGCTGACCGCCTCTTCCAGACGCTCTGTCAGGCCAGACCTGGTCTTCTCAATACCCTCTTTCAGCCGGTCTAGTAACGACGGTTCTTCGGGAACGGAGCCGAACAGGGTCTGGATTGCCATGGATGGGGGAGTTATCCCGATTCTACCAGGGGTCTACCGTGACAAGAGAAACAGAACGGTTCCAAACAACCTCCGAACATTCAGAGGCAAAACAATATGGCAACCAGCACTGACGAATTTATCGGCACGTTGAATGATCTGATCGAGACCTGCAAAGACGGCGAGCAGGGTTACCGGGACGGCGCCGAGGGTATGACCGATCCCCAGATCAGCGAATTGTTCCTGAAGTATGCTCAGCAGCGCGCCGAGTATGCAAGAGAACTGCAATCTCACGTCTCCAAGCTTGGCAAGATGCCGGAGACCAGCGGCAGCGCAGCTGGTGCCATACATCGGGGATGGTTGAACATCAAGGCTGCGGTTACCGGTAAGGACACCAAGTCCGTGGTGGACGAAGCGGAACGCGGCGAGGACATCGCGGTAGATACCTATCAGAAGGCCCTTGCCAAAGATCTGCCGAGCGACCTCAAAGCTGTCGTCGAACGCCAGTATATTGGCGTCCAGGAAGCTCACGACAAGGTCCGAACCCTGAAGCACAGCATGCACAAATCGTAGTCAATTCGCTTCTTTCCAGGCCCGGGATCCCCGTAAGCATGCGGGATTCCGGGCTTTTGCTTTATCTCCGTCACAACCGGCGAACGTTACAATGATTTCGCGATCATGGAAGCGATTGGGCGATACCGCATTCTCGGCGAGCTCGGCAGGGGCGCCATGGGTGTCGTGTATCGTGCTCAGGACACCACGATAGGCCGGGAAGTCGCGATCAAAACCATACGACTGAGTGAATTCACCGACGACGCGGAACGCCAGCGATTGCGGGACAGACTGTTTCGGGAAGCGCAGTCGGCCGGTCTTCTTTCCCACCCCGGAATAGTCACCATCTACGACGTTGCGGAAGAGGGCGACATTGCCTACATCGCGATGGAGTGCGTGGACGGCCCGACTCTGGACCGGCTCATCACAACCGATCCGCCCGACGGTGCGCTGGTTCTTTCCCTCCTCAGCCAAACCGCAGCGGCGCTGGATTTCGCACACAAGCGGGGCATCGTACATCGCGACATCAAACCGGCAAACATCATGATTCATGAGGGCCGGAACGCGAAGATCACGGACTTCGGCGTGGCGCGGCTGCAATCGCTGCAGATGACCCAGGCTGGTTCGCTGGTAGGCACGCCGAACTACATGTCGCCGGAGCAGATCCAGGGTCATGCCGTGGATGGGCGCTCCGATCAGTTCTCTCTTGCCGTGATCGCGTATGAGTTGCTGACTGGTGAGAAACCCTTCGCCGCCGAGTCCATTGCCGCACTCGCTTACCGGATCGCACGGGAGAAACCAGAGGACGTGCACCAGCTAAATCCCACTGTGGACTGGCCAGTGAATACCGTGCTGCAACGTGGACTCGCCAAGGCTCCCGCTGACCGCTATCCCACATGCTCTGACTTCGCGTTTGCTCTCGAGAACGCTTGCCGCAGTTGCCGGAGATGGCGGCCTCTGCCTCCCGGAGCTTCGCAACAAATGGCGACCGTAGCTGGCACGCCCGCACCAAAACTTGTTCCGCCGGCTCGAGTGACTCAGCCGGACCTCCGCGACGCGACCCCTGCACCCGGTTCTGAGGCGGCTCCGACTCCCGCGCCCCGATTTCTGCGAGTACTGCGCCTGTTGACGGCATTGATGCTTGCTGTGGGTCTGGCTGCCGCACTCGTGATCACCGGGCTCCGTTATCTTGATGAGCGCCGCGACGCCGCGGTGACTGCGGCGGTATCACCCGGATCCGGTACGGAGGATCCTGGTGCGACTGGTGCACCTAAGCCAAGCGCTATGCCGCAGGCGGAGCTTCCGGGCGACAATACGACGGGACCAACACTGGAGCCGCAGCCTGACGAGCCTACTTCTGCAGTAACTACACCGCCCGCTCCCGGCAGCCCGCCAGAACCGGACGAAACAGCTACGCCGGGCACCCGCCTTGTGACAAATCCACCCGGTGCGTTGCTGGTCGTCGACGGCAGTTCCGACCTGTCCTGCCAGGCTCCCTGCACTCTTGCTCTCTCCAAAGGCAGACACACTCTGGCGGCAACACTGGATGGTTATCGCCGAACCTTGCGCATTCTGGAGATTCCGAAGGAAGATGAGATCTTCCTCAACCTCGATCGAAGCAGCGGAACCGTAATGATCCGCTCCGAGCCTCCCGGTGCCGCGATCTTCATCAACGGCGATGCTCGCTCCGAACGGACTCCTGCGATGCTCACGCTGCCGGTTGGCCGGTACACGCTGGATCTGGTGTGGGAAGGCCGCCGGGAGTCTCAGGATGTCCAGGTAAAGGACGCGGCAATTACGAATGTGGCAATTGCGTTCCCAGCGCGTTGAAGTTCACCGTGCAAAACACGAAACCTGTGTGACTCGTAAAAATAGTGCTAACTTTTCACACTGTGTCTGCGTATAAGCTTTCGACGGAATGAAAGAGCAGCAGCCAGCGGACAAGAGGGAATCGGATGATGCAAAGCTGGACAAACGTTCCCTGCACCCGTCCTGGCGCGCTTTCATGGAGTTTTGCGCAGAGTTGCGGCACGGTGATATTGAGCGTTTAACAATCCAGGACGGTCTGCCCGTGCTGGCCGAACGTACGAAACAGAAGATCAAGTTCACAGCCTGACGCGCTGACCGGATAACCCGGAGGCCGCACGAACATACGTAAGAAATATACGTGTGTTCGTGCGGCCTTTTTCGTTTCTTTTGGAGCTAATTCGATGAAATTATACTTTAGCCTCACAGCTTTCTTCGTGATTCTATCCGCCGGCGATTTGGATGGCCTTTCTGAAGCGGTACTGGAAGCTATCTCCCGATCCACGACCTTGCAGAAATCAGACGATTTCTATGGAGCCGAACAAGCACTGAAAACGGCACTCAGGCGGTCGCAGGCTTCCCCGATGGAACGCTCCATACTCCAAAACGAACTGGCACTGGTACTGCAGCTTCGGGATAACTTTCTGGACGCGGAGCGACATTTCACACGCGCGTTTGAGAGCGCTGCCGGGCAGCCGGACGCAGAGACCTGGAGAAGACGGATTCGGCTGAATCTCGCTGCCCTGTATGTGGAAACACACCGTCCCGAGAAGACCAGGTTACAGCTGG
Source organism: Bryobacteraceae bacterium (assembly GCA_014379815.1). The sequence goes on from JACMLA010000778.1 coordinate 4,183, forward strand.
AACAACTCGATCCAGTGGCTCTGGAACCTCCCGACATCGATCAGTACCGGAGCCTTCAGGCATCTCTTGCCGTGATGGATGGCGACCTGGCGCGTGGAAAGCGCCTACACCTCGAAAACTTACACGCTATGAAGGCTCGCGCCACCTCCAGCCGCTACCGTGTGGATATCGCAACCACCCAGAACAACATTGGTGCGATCGCCGTCCGACAGTCCGATTGGCCAGAAGCTGCAAGATGGCTCGCGCAGGCCGCGGACGGATTCCGAAGCGAGGTTGGCCCGAACGCTCCGTCCCTCATGAAGACTCTCGCTAATCTGGGGACCGCACACATGAAGAACCGTGATTTCCAGAGCGCAAAGTCGTCACTGGGTGAAGCTTGCGAGATCGCCCGGGTTAGCCTTGGCCGAACGCATCCTCTGACTATCGCCTTCTCTGAGCGCTACGCCGATATACTGTCGCGAACAGGGCAGTCTGCGATGGCGAAAGCGTTGAAGCGCGAGGTTAGGGAGGCACGTGCCACACTCGCCCGAACGGCAACGGTCGACGTCTCAGAGTTAAGTGCTTTCAGGCCTTCTGCTCCTGCGGACAAGACTGGGATTTCCAGAACGCGTAAATTACCAGAACTACAAGGGCGATAATTTGCGCTGCCGCAGGTCCATTCACCCAGCTCAGAAATTCCGGGCCCGTATGGATGCGACCGAGAAGGTTGATGACGACAATTCCAGCAATCGCGGGCACCATTCCCATACGCAGCAACATGAAGGCAAAAGTGGCAAACACCAGCACATAGATGGGAAGATCCACGCTGAGTGTTGTGGAATCCCTGACGTTGCTTTCCTGCAAGGTGAGAAGGATCGCGGCCACCAGTGCGGCGAGCCAGTCTTTACGAAGCAAGGCCTTCAGACCGCACATCACAAAAAAGATGATCAGGCTGGTGATAATCGCATTGGAAATGACCGTCATCGTTACCCCGATGGCGAAGCGAGTGCCCTGATACAACATCTCTTCAATCCCCAGGGGCAACCCTGTGGTGGACATCCGGAACCAGGACAGCAACAGGAACGCATAATGGACCACCACGCCAACCGTTGCACCGATCAGCAAATGAGAGCATACCCGAGGGTCGGACCAGTTTCCCGCCAGTAACCGGTTCCAGGTCACAAGCGATTGCGGCCACGTCGCCCGCACCATCGGTTCCAGAGCAATGTAGGCCAGCCAGAACAGAGCGCAATTCAACCCAATCATCGCGGCGTTGTTGAACACGTGCCCAATCATCGACGGGCTTGGCATGTAATGCATTCCTAACAAATAACGAGCGGCCAGCAGCGCCGCAATCGCAGATGCGACGATCAGCGCGCCCTTACGATCTCCGCGGCCTCTCTTCAGGTTGGACCTTGCGTAGTATATCGTGCAGAGCAATCCAGTTAGAACAAATAGCAGGCCAAATGTTCGGAACGCAATCTCCCGTGGCGACGCTGGCGGTTCTACCACGTCATTCAAATTCATGAAGGGCCACACGATATGAAAACTGACCGGAAGTCCACGCCAGGTCGCCAGTTCAGCCGAGATTTTCACGTCAGGTAACGAAGGATGCATACCCGTCCATGCTTCCCTCTTGTCGAACGCGAGTGTCGGCATGAAGCGGGGCTCGGATGGCGTGAACTTAGTCAGATCCAGACCTGCGGACCGCAGAACATCCTCCGCGCTGATCTTGTCGTTACCCGGCTCATTACTTCGTACGACGGCTTCAAAGGTTCGCAGCCTGCCGTTGCCATCGACTACCACCATGACCATGCCCGGTACGTTCATCGGTGGTCGGTCGGTTCCGATATCCCCATCGGACGGTGCGATCAACAAGGTCGGGCTCTGGCGATAGAACAACCGGTACGGTGATTCTCCGCGCAGAAGCTTACGCCAGTCTTTCGGACCCGGAGTACGGTCGCGCAGATAGCGGAGCAGTTCGTTATTCGTTTGCATCCATGACATGCGATCCTGCACAGCAGGGGCGTGACCCAGAGCAGCCACGTGATCCCGGGCTTTCTGCTCCAGAACGGGCACGGGGTACTCCGCTGGGGCCAGGGCGAGCATGGAAATATTGTTATCGACAAGGGAATGCGCAAGGATTCCTGCCAGCAAAATGACCAGGCAGGCGATAGCGTACGGTCTGGCAATTCCCTCTGCCTTGCCCGATGCCGCAACCAGCTCCGGACTTGGCATTTCTCCCGCTGCAAGCGCAGCCGCCAGAGGATCACCTCCTGGAAGCGCCGCAGCAACAGCCAGAGCACTTGCCGGGCGGTTAGCGGGATTTGGCTGAAGACACCGCAAGACCACTTTTTCTACGCCTGGATCCACATCGGAAACAAGACTTGTGATGCTGACCGGCTGCTGCCGTTCCTGCTGTTGCATCAGGTCGGCAAGACTCCGCGCATCGTAAGCGCGACGGCCCGTGAATAGCTCGTAGATGATCAGACCGAGGGCATAGAGATCGCTGCGCTGCGTGACGACGTCACCCCGCAACTGCTCGGGAGACATGTACGCCGGAGTCCCGTTGCGGGCCTCTGCGCCCCGCAATTCGTCCGCAATCGCAGCAAGTCCGAAGTCCATAATGACGACTTCGCCGCGCCGGTTCAGCATGATATTCTGCGGCTTTAGATCGCGGTGAATGATTCCGCGATCGTGAGCAGCGGCGATCCCGGCACAAAGCTTACGCGAGATATCCAGAGCTTTGTCCGAAGGCAACCGGCCGATCCTCTGGAGCAGCGAACCCAGGTCTTCGCCATCCACGTACTCCATCGAAATGAAGGGCATCCCCTCCGCCTCGCCGATGTCGTATACCCGGCAAACGTTGCAGTGGGAAACCTGTCTGGCGATACGGACTTCGTTGTGAAAGCGCTCCAGCAGACGCAGATTGTCCGCAGCGTTGGGTAGAAACTTGAGGGCTACAGATTGGGCCAGCGTGAGGTCGGTCGCCCGGTAAACCTCGCCCATTCCACCCCGCCCCAGCAGTTCAATCATGCGGTAGCGGCCTGCGATCAAAGTGCCCGGGAGGAACCGGCCCTCATCCTCGGTGGTGGTGTTGTGGAAGCGGGAGCTGTACGACGCTGACAAAGAAGCGGGGCTGCCGTTGGAAGGCTGGGACGGCGCTGGGGCCGCAGCAGCCATCGCGATCGTTTCAATGCGTACCGTTTCGCCGGAGACGTCACCTTCGCCACCGCAGCGCGAACACTGGCCAGACGTCCCGGACCCGGAAGTCTCGGAAATTGTCGCACCGCACCTGGAGCACCGGGTCATTAGACGTCTATTATCCCCTCAAACGGAAAAAGGGCGCTGTCCCAATGCAAAGAGAAGCGCCCCTGTCGTCAACTAACGATGTGACTTCTTTAGAACGTGATCTTGGCGCCGACCTGCAAACGCCGCGGATCGTTGATTACATTGGTGACGCGACCGAAGCTGTTGGGATCGCTGACGTTGGTTCCGCCGTTGCCAAAGCGGTGACGGTTGAACAGATTAAAAGCCTCTCCACGAATTTCCGCTGTGATCCCGCGATCCCCGCCGAACCGCAACGATTTTGCGACCGATACGTTCTCAGTCAGATTCGCAAACTCGCGAACCTTCGGATTGAACCGTGTGGAGTTGCCGATCCCCCGAACAGCCGACTGAGACGGGAAGGCAGTGATGTCGAGGAAGCGATCTCCGTTGCCAGTGACCTGCGGGTCGAAACTACCCGACCTCTCCGGCGCGCGCCAGTTGTCATAGCTCGTAATGAATGCCGGCTGGCGTCCGGTGAAGATGCCGAGACCGGAACCACCGGAGATGGCAATCGGGCGGCCACTGGCGTACAAATTGATAGACGACAGCCGCCATCCACCGATCACCCAGTTGGCAACACCAGAATTCGCCCAGCGCTTACCCTTGCCAAACGGCAGTTCGTACGTCAGCCCAAGCTTATAGTTGTGCGTTACGTCATAAGAGCCGATCGATTTTTCAAGGCGCCGGTTGTAATGGTCCGCAGCCCAAGACTGGTCTGTAATCCAGTAACTGTCCGCATCGGTAAGCATCTTGGAGAAGACGTACGAGGTGGTAAACGACAGACCCTGCGCGAAGCGTTTGTCCAACTTCACAATGGCCGCGTGATACGACGAGTGCCCGCTGTGATCGCCGTTACCGTCCCAGGTGTTGATGTCTGTGTATTGCGGATAGGGCCTCAGCGACTGCGCGAGAGTCGCGCGATTCCCGAAGTTCCTCACGAAGTCGGTATACGGCAGACCGAATCCCAGTCCTGCAATCTGCGCCGCCTGTCCCGGGTCATTGAACCGCAGACCCAGTTGAGCGTTCGTCAATCGCTGCGCATAGAATGTCGGCACCTGATTGTAGTTCAGCAGTCCGGCTTGCAGATGCGAACCCGCTACCGCGTTGTAGCCCACATCCAGCACAAGAGAACTGGTGAGCTGCCGCTGAACCGACAAATTCCATGACAGCTGCTCGGGCAGCCGGGTCACTTCCTGACCTTGCCACCACGGCATATCGGCACCATTCTGGAATGAGGGCGAAATAAAGGGTGGAACCGGGTACGGAGGCAGTTGATCTCTTAGCAGAAACGTTGGGGCGGTACCGCTGGCAGTTGTACCAAAGCCAAACGTCTGGGTAAAACCCTTCTGATGCGTCGAGCCGGTGGTTGTCGTGACCTGAGAGAAGGATCGCGCAAAGTTCGTGCGAATGACAGTTTTGGAATCCCAGCTATAGGCCAGACCGATGCGGGGACCAAACCCTCTAAACCAGGAATCGGCCAGAGTACGGCTGCCCTGACGACCTTCGCCCGAACCAGCGTAAATCAAAGCCCCAAGGCGATTGTCCGCTCCGGGATTGGGAGTGGTGGGCGAAAAGTCACTCCATCTGTCCAACTCTTCCCTGGGCGGCAGCGTCATGTCCCAGCGCAGCCCCAGGTTGACCGTCAGCTTCGAGCTCAGCTTCCAGTCGTCCTGTACGTATCCGGCAAAGTAGGGCCACTGCTGACCTATGTAGCGCACGGTATCGATGCTGCCATTGGTCGCCCAGCCGAGCAGGAACGACGCAAACGAATTGCCCCCTGCAGTCCCAAAGTTTTCATCGAAAGCTCTGCCCGTTCCGAGATAGCTAAAATCGGCGCAGCCCGCCACGCACTGGCGTCCGTAGCCGTTGTAAGCACCCAGCTGATACATCCCGCCAAACTTCAACGTGTGCTTGCCCCTGATCCACGTCATGTCGTCGGCAAACGAGTAGACGAGGTTCTCGGAACCATTGTTAGAGTAGGCACCCCACTGGGTGTATTCCGAGAAGCGCAGCACACCAAGGTTGTAGTCACAATCGGGCGCGCCCGCAATGCAGAACTTATCTTTCCAGCCGCCAATCTTTTCCTGAACCGAATCGTGACCTTCGCGCCAGTCGTTGCCGCCGCCACGAAACTGGTTCAGCAGCGTTGGGGTGAAGTTGTGATCCCAGGTCGCGCGATAGACCTTCGACTTGCGATTTAGATCGAGAAAGTCGCTATACAGGCCAGGCAATGTGTTGACGCCAAGAGGACCCGGCGCTTCCAGTTGCTCATTCCATCCGAAGTAGAAGGAAATCCGGTCTTTTTCTGGTCGCCCTTCAGGCTCCACTTGGTAGTTGGTTGCACGCGGCTTCCGGTCACGATCCGATAGTTGTCGCGAACGTACCCCAGCGTTCCCGGCACCGCTCCGGTGTTAGGCGTTAGCGTTGCACTGGACCCATAAGTACTCAACGCTCTTACTGAGTTAGGGTCGAATCGATTCCTCGGAATCTGATTGTCTGCAAATGGCTGCCGAACACCGTTGGAAAGAGAAAACGGATCGTAAAGCTGCACACGATTACCCGCTGCATCAACCCAGTTGCGAAAGTCGCCGTTGTACATTTCCGGAGTAGGTACGGTCCGGACTTCAGAGCTGGCTCCGTTCCGGTTGCGAAAGGCCTCGTAAGAGAAAAAGAAGAAGGACTTGTTTCGCCCGTCATACAACTTGGGAATCCAGACAGGACCACCGACAGTCCCTCCAAAGTCGTGTTGCTTGTAAACCTGCTTGCGGGCCTGGAAGAAGCTGCGCGCATCGAACGCGTCATTACGGGCAAACTCATACAAAGTGCCATGCAACTGATTGCTGCCCGACTTCGAGACAAAGTTGATCAGACCTCCACCAGCCTGACCGTACTCGGC
>JACMLA010000779.1 GCA_014379815.1 Bryobacteraceae bacterium
CCGGTTTAGCACTTTATATCGAATGCCGGTCACCGGATCCGGGTATGTTTTATCGAAGGCAGAAGGCGACCAGTCGATCGTTGGATTATCGTGCCGGTCGTATGAGGTTGCAGACCACGGATAGGGTCTGGCCTGTGTGGAACCCAGTGTGGGCAATCCAGTACGGAACTGCCTGGTTGTTCCGCAAGCCGAGACAAAATAATCCGTGTCCGCGTAGAGTACGAGATTGCCTCGTTCATGGCCTACTGTAATGACGCGGGTGCCATCCTGCCAGATAATGGTGTCCGGGCGGGAGGTGTCGGGGGAATTTGTCGCGTCAGGATGTTCGGGACCTGTCTCAGATCCTTCGCGCAGATTTACGGTGCACTCGCCATCAGCCCCGCGGACGTACAAGCGGGCCTGAGTTGCAGTCGCTTCGATGTCAATAGAAACCTCTGCGGTCAAAGGTAATAAGAAAGCTAATAAGATCAGTATTCGTTTCATAAGTGCACTTCTTAAAGGAGATTCACAGGCTCCGCACAGCCGTTTACGCCAGACCTGCTGGTACCGTAACCGAACTCTTTAGCACCTCGTATCATCCTTGAATCCTCCTGCTTGTTTTTGGGACCGGAAACTGCTCGAAAGTGGGTTCATTCACCTCGAACGAGCCGTCTTCGACGACCGTCAAAAGTTAGCATCCTGTTCCAAGCTTTTATTGAAAATTGAGCCGCCCGCTCAGAGTTAATTGCTTTGTAGTGAGTAAAATATTTATTTTCTGTGCGCGTCAACGCGCGATTTCAGCGCTGCTGATCGGTGTGGAAAATCTGGAGCAGGCGAGTTTCCAGCAAGTTGACGGTGAGAGTACCAAAGTCCCTAAGATTGAGCTGGTCTTGTTCGTCAAAGGCCGTTCTCGGGCTGGTATCGATGATGCAGAAGGTGCCCAGAGCGTACTTATCTTTGGAAAGCAGAGGGATTCCGGCGTAAAACCGGATGCCAGGCGCGCCGGTAACCAGCCTATTGCCGGAAAAGCGATGGTCGCGCGTAGCATCGAGTACCGTAAACACGTCACTGTGCCCGATAGCGACAGAGCAAAAAGATATGTCCCGGGTTGTCTCCGTAACAGCAACTCCGTAGTGCGATTTAAACCACTGGCGGCACTCGTCCACCAGACTGACAAGGCAAATCGGAACCTGAAAAAACAGTGCGCCAAGGCGTGTCAAGCAGTCGAAGGCCTCCTCTTCCGGGGTATCGAGAATCTGCAAATCATGCAGGGCTGTGAGGCGACGTCTTTCCTGATCGTCCGATTCAGGGAGCATTCCTTATCTTCTCCCACCAGTCAGACGTTGGCGACGAGTCCTGAACCACCTGGGCCATACTCGGATCACATGACAAATTTCAGCAGGCAGTTATTCTTTCTGGCTTTGGTGTGTTCCGTTTCAGTAAGTGGTCAGGATTGGGCCCGGACGAAAGTGGAGAAATCCCCGAGGCATCGGGAATGGGTGACGGTAACGCACGACGGCCGATCGGTGGAGGCATTTGTCGCCTATCCGGAACGAAAAGACAAAGCGCCCGTCATTCTTGTAATCCACGAGATCTTCGGACTCACCGACTGGGTAGAGAATGTCACCGATGAATTCGCAGAAGCCGGATACATAGCGATTGCTCCGGACCTGTTGTCGGGGATGGCTCCTGGTGGCGGCCGTACGAAGGACTTCCCGCAAGGTACCGTCGGCCCTGCCATCCAGAAACTGGATCCCAACCAGATCACGGCCGATTTGAACGCCGTTGCGGACTACGGTCTGAAACTCCCTGCCGCGCAAAAGAAGTTGTATGTCACAGGTTTCTGCTGGGGCGGAGGGCAGACATTCCGATTCTCAACAAACCGGACAGATCTCGCCGCTGCGCTGGTCTTTTATGGCTCGCCGCAAGGAAAAGAGGCCATGGTCAAGATTTCGGCACAGTCTATGGATTCTACGGCGGCAACGATGCCCGAATCAATGCCACGATCCCCCAAACCACCGAAGACATGAAAGCTCTCGATAAGCGTTATGAACCGGTAACGTATGAAGGTGCGGGGCACGGATTCATGCGCGCCGGAGAAGCCCCGGAGGCAAGCGAAGCGAACGTGAAAGCTCGCGCGGAAGCCTGGAAGAGGCTCACGCAGGTAGCTCCTGTCCGATAATCTCGCGCTACTCTCTCGCGCTACTCTTAGATTGAGTGGAAGATTTCCTGTCGATCCGCGGTGCGCGGGTCCACAACCTGCAAAACATCTCTGTCGACCTCCCGCATAACCAGCTGACTGTCGTAACCGGAGTATCGGGCTCGGGTAAGTCGTCGCTTGTGTTTGACACGATCTACGCCGAGGGACAGCGACGCTATGTCGAGTCGCTGTCGTCGTATGCCCGACAGTTTCTGGAGCGAATGGAGAGGCCGGACGTAGACGAGATTACCGGAATTGCTCCTCCGATTGCGATCAAGCAGAAGAACACGACCCGCAATCCGCGTTCCACCGTTGCGACTGCGACCGAGTTGTACGATTTTTTCCGGCTGCTCTACGCCCGTATGGGCAAGACTTACTGTCCCAACGATGGCAGCCTGGTTTTGCGGGACACTGTCGATCAAATTGCCGCGAGGATGCTGGAGGAGCCGGAAGGTTCGAGGTGGTATGCATTGTTTCCCGCAGTTAGTCCGGGACGAGCGGCTGGGGAGATCCGCGACCATCTGTTCACGCTTCGGAGCAAAGGATTCAACCGCCTCTTTCAGAATGGTCAGCTGTTTGAGTTTTCTACTCCTGAATCCCTGCTGGAGATCGATTTCACCCGGCCCCTGTTCGTTCTGGCGGACCGCCTTTCCATTGCACCGGATCAACACTCGCGAATTGTAGACACGGTGGAGGTTTGTTTTCGGGAATCGGGCGAAGTGATCTTTGAGCAGGCGGGCTCGGATCCGCTGCGTCAGATTCTGTTTAATGAGAAATTCGCTTGCAAGCTATGCGGCAAGCAGTTCAGTCAGCCCGAACCGATTCTGTTTTCCTTTAACAACCCGATCGGCGCGTGTCCGCGATGCCAGGGATTTGGAAACACGATCGACTATGACATGGACCTGGTGATTCCGGACACGGCGCTTTCGCTCGAGCACGGCGCTGTGGATCCATGGACCAAGCCGCAGCACGAATGGGCGTGGCAACTCTTCAAGTCCGAGAACAAAGGCAACGTGCGTTTCGACGTGCCTTTCTGCGAACTCAACGAAAAGGAGCGCCTGCGGGTTGTGAAGGCCGTCCGTGAGTACTTTGCCGACGTCGAAAGCAAAAAGTATAAAGTCCACGTACGCGTCTTTATGAGCCGGTACCGGGGTTATGCGGAGTGCCCGGACTGTCTTGGATCGCGCCTTCGTCCCGAAGCCTTGTACGTAAAGGTAGGCGGAAAAAACATAGCCGAACTGGCGAAGCTGAATGTCGCCGCCGCTCGCGAATTTTGCGATGGACTGGAGCTGACTCCCGAAGAACAGGGCATCGCAGACAAGATCCAGATCGAAGTACGCCAGAGGCTGAAATTCCTGAACGACGTAGGGTTGCACTACCTGACGCTGGACCGTTTGTCCGCCACTCTGTCAGGGGGTGAGGCCCAGAGGATCCAGCTGGCAACATGCCTCGGATCCCGGCTTGTCGGGGCGACGTACGTTCTCGACGAACCTTCGATTGGTCTTCACTCGCGCGACACCGAACGACTCATCCGCATCCTTTGCGAACTCCGGGATATCGGCAACACGATCGTAGTTGTGGAGCACGATCCGGACGTCATGCGTGCGGCGGATTACATAGTCGATCTCGGCCCTGGTGCCGGAGCACTCGGCGGGAAGATTCTGTTTTCAGGCACCTACGCGGAACTTCTCCAGGACGGCTCAGCTTCTCTGACCTCCAGATATCTGAAGGGTGAGCAGCAGGTGGCTTCCCTGCCGAAACGCCGCAAAGTGCATCCTAAGCGCACTCTCAAGGTGATTGGCGCCCGGGCTCATAACCTGAAGAATGTGGATGTGGAGATTCCGCTCGACATGATGGTGGCAATCACTGGCGTGTCGGGGTCAGGCAAATCGAGCCTTGTGCATCAGGTCATCTACAAGGCTTTAAGCGGCCAGCTGGGTAAGGATAAAGTACCTGCAAGCGAGGATGCGGCCGAGAAGTTGTTATGCAAACGGATCGAACGGACTGAGTTGCTGACCGACGTTTGTCTGGTGGATCAGTCTCCCATCGGACGGACGCCCCGGTCGAATCCCGTCACGTACATAAAGGCTTTCGACCTCATCCGCGAAGCATTTGCGACGACCACGGAAGCCGAACGGCGCAACTTCCCCGCAGGTCACTTCTCTTTCAACATCCCGGGTGGGCGCTGTGAAGTGTGTCAGGGCGACGGCACGGTAACGGTGGAAATGCAATTCCTGGCGGACGTGGAACTGATCTGTGAGGAGTGCAAAGGTACGCGATTCAAGAGCAGCGTACTGGAAGTGAAGTACAACCTCCTGAACATCCACGAAGTTTTACAGCTGACGGTCCAGGAAGCTATCGGTTTCTTCCACGGCATACCGCGGCTGGTGGCTAAGCTGAAGGTCCTCCACGAAGTTGGGCTCGGCTACCTGAAGTTAGGTCAGAGCGCGACCACGCTCTCCGGTGGAGAAGCCCAAAGGGTGAAACTCGCAGGGCACTTATCCCAGGCCACGTGCAAGAACACACTGTTCATCTTCGATGAGCCGACCACAGGATTACACTTTGACGACATCGCCCGACTGCTCGATGCCTTTCAAAGATTGATCGCCAACGGCGGCAGTCTGCTGATCATCGAACATAACCTCGATGTCATCAAGAGTGCTGACTGGATTATTGACCTTGGGCCCGAAGGTGGCTCAGGTGGAGGGCGTATTGTCGCAACCGGGACGCCGGAACAAGTTGCCAAAACAGAAGGTTCGTGGACAGGGCACTTTTTAAAGCCGCTGTTACAATGAGGCGGTTCCCATGAAAGCCCGCGTATTTGTCAGCTTCAAAAGAACGGTCCTGGATCCGCAGGGTCAGGCTGTTAAGAAGGCACTAAATGCTCATGGCCATCCCGCTGTTTCAGAAGTGCGGCAAGGAAAGTTCTTCGAAATCGAAATGGTTTCTGAGGGCCGGGAGCAGGTACTAGCTGAGTTGGATACTCTCGCCAGAGAAGTACTGGTAAACCCTGTCATCGAAGAGTACCGAATCGAAATTCCGGAGTAGTTTTTTACCTGTTATTCATCGATTATTGACCTGTTGCGCCTCACGTTCTGATGGAATGGAGAGCTGCGAGTCGATTCCCAGATGAAACTAAATACAATAATGCGGACCATGCTCGGCGCACTTGTGGCCCTGAGCGCCATCTTCGGTCAACAGTCCAATCCAGCAGTCGTGATCAGTCAGGTCTACGGTGGAGGCGGAAATTCGGGAGCCCCCCTGACGAACGATTACGTTGAGCTCTTTAACCGCAGCGGCGCGGCTGTCAACCTGTCCGGCTTCTCAGTTCAGTACACAAGTGCCACCGGTACTGGTCTCTTCGGAGCTGTGACCACGCTCTCGGGAACGATACCGGTTGGCGGCTACTACCTGGTTCAGATGTCCGGGGGTACCAATGGCATTAGCCTTCCGACGCCGGATGCTACGGGGACTGCCAGCATGGCGGCGGGCTCGGGCAAGGTAGTTCTGGCCAGCACGACCTCCGGTTTGGGTTGCAATGGCGGGAGCACCCCTTGTTCGGCGGCGCAGCAGGCGCAAATCATCGATCTGGTTGGATATGGAGCTGCAAACTTCTTCGAAGGCACCGGAGCTGCTCCTCAGCTGTCGAATACAACGGCCGCGTTTCGGGCAGGCGGAGGTTGCACCGATACTAACGACAACAGCGCGAACTTTACGTCAGGCGCTCCCGCTCCCCGCAACAGTGCCACGACACTGAACCCCTGTGCAGGCGGATCGACGAATCCGACCATCAGTGGGGCAGCCAATCCGTCGACTGTAGCGCCGGGCGGCAACACCACGATCAGTGGCACTTTGACGCCGGGAACTGGTCCCGCCTCGGTGAGTTTAGCGGTTGCTTGCAATCTCACACCGATCGGCGGTGGCGCGGCGACAGCGGCAACGGTCAACGGAACTGCTTATACCCTTGCGACCGCTGTGGCTGCTGCCACGACTGCGGGCTCCAAGACGATCGTATGCACGGTAACGGACAATACAAATCGGACAGGCACCGTCGACGTGGCATTGGCCGTCACGGGTGTGGTTTCTTCCTGCGGTTCACCCGCGACACTCATCGGCTCCATACAGGGTACCGGAGCGTTCAGTCCCCTCAGCGGGAGCACCGTTACGATCGAAGGCGTAGTGACCGGCGATTTCCAGACGACGTCTGGTCTGAACGGCTTCTTCGTTCAGGACGCCGGCGATGGCGACGAGGCAAGCTCCGACGGGGTCTTCATCAGCGAGGCAAACGGACCCGCAGGTGCGGTGACGGCAGGTCAGAGGGTTCGCATCGACGGTACAGTTGCCGAGGTTTTCAGCCAGACGGTTATCCGCAACATTACAGCCCAGTCAGTCTGCTCTTCCGGGAACTCGGTCCAGCCCGTGGACGTCACGCTCCCGGTTTCCAGCAGCACATTTCTTGAGCGTTACGAAGGCATGCTGATCCGGTTCCCGCAGCAGCTCTTCGTCACCGATAACTTCAATCTTGGGCGCTTCAACGAAGTCGGTCTGAGTGTCGGCAACCGGCTCTTCAATCCGACGCAGGTCACATTGCCCGGCGCTTCTGCTCTGGCGCTGCAGACCTTAAACGATCGCTCACGGATCGTGCTCGATGATGGAAGCAATCGGACCTACGCGTCACTCCTTCCAGCGGAGACGTATCCTCTCGATGGCGGTGGACTCAGTGCTGCCAATTCACTCCGGCTCGGCGATCGCGTCAATGTGAACGCGGAGGGCGTCTACACTCCCCTGACCGGTGTTCTTGGCTTTGACTTCAGCGTGTTCCGTGTCCACCCGACAACTGCGGTAAACTTCAGTCCCTCCGACAACCCACGGCCTTTGACTCCTCCGGCTATCTCGGGCCGGGTGAAGGTTGCTTTCGGAAACGTCCTGAACTATTTCACGACGTTCACGAATGTCAATCCAAATGCCCGCGGGGCGGACAATGAGACCGAGTTTGCCCGTCAGCGAGCGAAAATCATCAACGCATTTCTGGCGATGGATCCCGCAGTTCTGGGGATCAGCGAACTGGAAAACAACGCAAACGCCATCGCAGATCTGGTGAACGGCCTGAACGCCAGCAATCCTGGGAAGTTCGCGTTCATCAACACAGGCACTGTGGGCACTGACGCCATCCGCAACGCAATTATCTACCAGCCAGCTCTGGTACAGCCAATCGGAACGTTCGCGGTGTTTGACAGCTCCGTCGATCCCCGTGCGCTGACGCTGCGGAACCGACCAACGATTGCGCAGACGTTCCGCCTGCTCTCCGGCAGCAAACCGCTGGCGCAGCATTTCACATTTGTCGTGAAGCACCTGAAGTCGAAAGGAAGCGCATGTGCATCGACTTCACCCAGCGATCCGGACATCAACGATGGCCAGGATAACTGCAATCTGTCGCGTGTGAGCCACGCCCGCGCCGTTCTGGACTGGCTCCTCAGCAATCCGACTGGCGATCCCACTCCGGCGGGTGACCGACGCGTTTTGATTGTTGGCGACCTGAACTCGTATCTGATGGAAGATCCCATCAAGGCGCTCACCGATCCGACTTTCAGCAAGCCACCCTCGGCTGTGTTCCCAGGCGGGCTGGCGGCGAGCACACGAGCTAATTTTGTCAATCTGGCGGACCGGCTGATCGGTGCCAACAACTACTCTTATCTGTTTCAGGGCCAGTCCGGCACGCTTGATTATGCGCTGGCGAATCCGCCTCTGTTCCGCTCGGTCAGCAGTGTTGCTGAGTGGCACATCAACGCGGACGAGCCAACAGTATTCGATTACAATTCGGACTTTGGCGGAAACGGAAACGCGGCTGCGTCGATTCAGAAGAGCGCCAGTCAGCTAGCCGCTTATGTAACCCCAGATCCTTTCCGGACTGCCGACCATGATCCGATCCTGATCGGCTTCAATCCTCTTTGCGGCGATGTGGATGACGATGGCGACGTGGACGCGGCGGACGCCGCCGCCATCCGCAACGCAATCGGCCGGTCGCCAGTGAATCGTCGCTACGACTTCGATCTCGACGGCCAGATAACGCTAAACGATTTCCGTCTGTTTGCCGCTTGCGCAGCGCAGGCCCGCTAATCAGGAACCACTTATGAAGCACACCATACTTGTTAACCACACAATACTTGCACTTACTCTACTCGCGATCGGGCTGCCAGCAACGGCAGCCACAATTACTTTGGTTCCATCAGTACTGAATCCGTCAACCGGTCAGAACTTCTCGGTGAATGTTGTCGCCAACGATAACGGGACCGATGAGCTTGTAGCCTTCGGTTTCAATGTCCTGACGTCCTCTGCCGGCTCGGCATCGTTTCTTGGAGCTCTGTTGAATCCGTTGTTCACGGGAATTGAAGTTCCAGGCACGACCGTGGCAGCACTCACGGATGGCTTTAGCAACGCCGTCGGAAGCACGGTCACGCTGGCGACACTGCAGTTCCTCGCTGGCCCCGATAGCGGACCACTGACGATCTCAATCTTTTCAGATCTGAATAACCCCAACGAGGGACTCTTCGGGCTGGATTCCACGTTCGCGTCTTTCGTTCAGACCACGAATGCTTCGGTCGATTTACAAGTGGTGGAGTCGCCAACAATACCGGAGCCGGGCACATTATCGCTGCTGGCGATCGCAAGTGCCGGCCTGCTGGTGTTCGCCCGCTCTAACCGCACTCGGCACTAGTCTTCGGCCCTAGTCTTCGGCCCTAATGTCCGGCGACGCCAGGCGCGTCCGGCAGGAAGAAAAATACTATCCCGATGATGATATAGACCACAAGCAATTGCGCGCCTTCTAACCAGTTGGACTCGCCATCCCCGGTAATCTGGCCTGCCACTGCCACCGAGAGCGCGACGGCCAAAACTTCTGCAGGCGAGAACACGAGGTCCATCGGCTTCGGCCCGATAAAGCGGCTCGCTAGAACCAGCAGCGGCGCGACGAAAAGGGCAATCTGTATGCTGCTGCCGACTGCAATCGACAGGGAAAGATCCATCCTGTTTTTACGCGCCACGACAATCGCCGTGCTGTGTTCGGCCGCATTGCCTACGATTGCGACAACGATCACACCGACGAAGATGCTGGACATACCGAACTGCTCGGCAGTCTGTTCCACAGACCCGACCAGCATCTCGCTAATCCACGCGATGAGAGCTGTGGCACCGGCGAGGACGGCCACGGCTTTGGTCGTGCTCCACTGCCCATGCCCGTCATGTTGTTCTGCGTGGGCACCTGCTGTTTCAGTCATGAAGAATTCTGTGTGCGTACGCAGGGTGAACCACAAACTAAGCGCGTAGGTCAGCAGCAGAACAATCGAAATATCGAGGCTGAGATCGTTTTCCAGAAGGATGTTAGCTGGCTGGCTGAGGTAATGAAACGCAGCCGGCAAGATCAATGCAATCGCAGCAAGAGTCAGCGTCGTCGCCTGCGTTCTTGCACCTTTCGCGTTAAATTGCTGCGTTTCGAACTTCAGACCTCCCGCAAGAATGGAGGCTCCTAGCACCAGCAGCAGGTTGCCGATGATCGATCCTGTCAGCGATGCCTTAACGACGTCATAGAGGCCCTTGTTTAGCGCAACCAGGGCAATGATGAGCTCAGCGGCGTTGCCGAAGGTCGCGTTTAGCAGTCCTCCGATACCTTCGCCGGTCTTTGCGGCCAGATGCTCGGTTGCAGTTCCCATCCAGCCGGCAAGCGGGATGATTGCGACCGAGGCCGCTAAGAAAATCAGGGCGTGACTTTCGGGTCGGAAGTAGTGCAAACCCGCGGCAATGGGCACAAAAATCAGGAGCCAGTTCAGCATATCTGTTCACTCGACGCAGCTTCGGGTCGCCTGCGGTGACGGCGTCCAGGGCGCACAGGCTCGGACTTGGCCGCCCATTTCCCAAGACGATAGACGCGTGAGTAATTCGAAGTCAGGTTACCGATGCGGACCTCGACGTTTCCTGCTGCATCGACGGAGTAACTCTCTTCAACCAGCTGTTCCGCAATGCCTCGCATATGAGCAACGGGTACGTCCTGCAGATCGGCCTCATTGCTAAGGGAAGGATCGAAGGGGAAACGGATTTCGTCCCATACACTCAGGTCGCCTGTGGGCAGATTGTCGCCCGTAGTATGGGTGCACTCGAGATATCGAAAATGACCGATGTTGTGAACGGGAACGTAGCGACGGCGGATCCCTATGCTCGATTCTCCGCGTGAAGGCAGCGGAGTGCCTTTGGGAAACAGGGGATCAAAGACGACATGGCGTCCATTTTCCCACTCGCGCCAGACACCGAAGTGGCGATGGAAAATCTCGCGAAGCACATAGCCTGCCTGCTCGTCGGCCTGGATTGCGAGACCGATCGCGGTGGCGCTGCGGGCATACGCTGACCTCCTGACACGACGTCCGAAGACCTCTTTCAGAATGCGGGACACCACCGGGAGTTCACTGCCTCCTCCTGTGACGTACAGCGAGTCGACCTGGCCTTCCTCGGAACCAAACATTTGCAGGAGATGCTCGGTCAAGCTGATACTTTTCTCGACCAGAGGACGGCAGCGTTCGTAGTAGTCACCTGCCGGGATCACGATTTGCGTCAGGTCCTCACGAACCTGCGAGAGATCCACGATGATGCGGCGGGTATTTGGGTGAAGCGCTTCCTTCTTGCTGCGACACTCCTCATGCAGCCGGAAGAGCTCGCTTTCAGTAAGATCTTCCGAGCTTAGGTTTGCTGCTTCGAGGGCAAAGGAGGCGAGCAGCTCGTCGAAGTCGTCGCCCCCCAGATCGGCTGCTCCTTCGGTCGCCACAACGGTGTGCAACCGGTCGTCGATTCGTACGAGAGAGACATCGAAAGTGCCTCCGCCGAGGTCGTACACGAGAAGTTGCTCCGCTGCGCCGCCGTCCCGACTGCGGTGCCCGTACTCAATACTGGCGGCCGACGGTTCGTTCAGCAGTCCTAATACGTGAAAGCCGGCGCGCTGAAAAGCCTCGACTGTGAGGAAACGCTGGTTACTGTTGGCGCTGGCAGGAACGCCGAGCATGATCTCCAGAGTCTCGTGCGTCCGGGCTGGGATGCTCGAACCTTTTACCAGAGCGCTGCGCAGAGACGACGCCATCCCGGTCAACACATCGAGCAGCGGAATCTGCTGGTTTTCTATTTCGAGATAGGAGCAGGGCCCGGCATTTTCCAGCGAACGCTTGATGGACCGGATCACCGTCCAGCCAGCCTCGAACTGAGCGGTGTACGCTTCCCATCCGTAAAGAAGCTTCGCGTCCCGCACCGCGATCAGGGGTGGAAACCATTCCCGGCTTGTGCCTTCAGGATCTTCGAAAGTGACTACGGGATAATTGCCGCGGTCTACGGCCGCAACAACGACCCGTGTCGTTCCCCAATCAATACCCAGCCTCATACGCCCTTAGAATACCGTTCGACTTCGGGGCTGGCCATAACAGAGGAGGCCGGAGACCCACGGTATCCAGTTGTGCCGGAACCTGTTTGCTCTTCCTTGCCTGCGCCAAACTCTCTGTCTCCCAAAACATCTTCGATGTACAGCATGCGTACCAGCACCATGGCAGTCACGGCGAGTGGTGTTGCGAGTGCGAGTCCCGCGAAGCCGAACAGAACACCGAGTACCAGCTGGGCAGCGATCGTAAGCGCCGGTGGGATTGCAACGGCCCTTTGCTGAATCATTGGAGTGATGAAATTGCCTTCCAGCGTCTGGGCGGAAAAATAGAGAGCCACCACCCACAGCGATGCTTCGTAACCATGGGTGAAGGCAAGCAGAACGGCGGGAGCGCCGGCTATCAGCGGTCCGATGTTGGGTATGAAGTTAAAGAGAGCAGCCAGCAGAGTCAGCGCGAAGGCGAGTGGGATTCCAAGGATGAACAAGCCGCTACCTGTAAGCACCCCGATGACGACCATGGCGAAGAGCTGGGCCAGCATCCACGCTCGCAGGGTCTTGCTCAGCTCGGACATAACTTCACTGGCGCGTGGGCGGCGGGAGATGGGCAGCAGTCGTACCAAACCCTCCTTATAGGTTTTCGGGTCTGAGGCAAAGAACAGGGAGAGCACAAGGATCAGAAAGATGTTGGCGAGGACACCAAGAGAAGACGATAGGAACCCGGTGACCCTTTGCACGGTCTGGCCCGATCCGGATAGGCCCGGCAGAGCGTCCGGGGTGCCTGCCATCAGACTTCTTAGCAGAGGGAAATTTGAGAGCTGACCCTGTAACTGCGTCCAGGCGGCAGGTATGGTCTTTGCGAGCTGCTGGACCTGCCTCGAAATCTCCGGTGCCAGAGACCAGATGCCGACAACCAGAGCAACGAGAAGCAGCAACAGCGCGACCAGAAGCGACCAGCGCTCAGGGACTGGCGTATAACGCGCCAGACCGTCAGCCATCATCCTGAACAGGAGGGAAAGCAGGATGCTTCCAAAGACGAGAAGGATCACGTCGGAAGCGACCCAAAAGAACGCGAGCAGAAGAATAGTCCCGGCGACGATTCCGGTCGTACTCCAGACGCGGTGATGCCAGGTGTGTTCCTGCATTTCGCCGGATTGGTGTGTGCTCACGGACTGTGGACCTGTGCCGGGCGGTTCGTGTTTCGTTCCGTCTTCTAACCGTCTGGAATCACACGGAACCCCAGTTATAGTAAGCCACAAATGCGAAGCCCTGCAAACCGGAGTTTGCAGGGCTTTAATTCGCTAGTATTCCGCTTCTCGCGCGGAGCGGCCGGTCCTCATGAACTTCGGCTCGCCACTGGAACGAGGCCTGGAATGTCAGAATAGTCGACTCAGTAGTCGGCCACCTCGCGCGTGAGTTCAGGTCTACTATGACTACCAATTTCCATTAGACTGGACCACCTCCTTTTTCAGTGATGCCTACATATTCTCATGGCACTGTTACCCTGTCAACAGCTTTGCGGACCGGTTGAAAAGCACTTACGGTTTGTTCGAAAGTGAGCAGTTCGATGTTGCGGCGTTTGATGATTTCGCGCACTTCCGGACTCGTCCACAGCCTGACAACCTCCGCGCGGCGAACCGCTACATCTTCATTCCCGGGGTGGCCGATCGCTCTCGATTCGGGGCTGTCCACCGACGGATGCTCAATGAAGAACCAGTCGCCAGCGGTTAGCTTTGTGAGCGCGTCTGCGAACGACTGTCCCGGGGCGAGGCGCATGGGCCGGATGCTCCCGCTGGCACCGAGAAGCGGTAGTCCATACTCGCGGGCCAGTTTTTCTGTCAGCGACCGCAACTCGGGTGTAGCCACCGCGGTTCCCATATGCGGCCACAGCCACCCGACGTTTACGATCTCTTTCCTGGCGGTCTCAATCTGCTTTCGTAATTCCTTTTCTACATCTGCGATCGGCGCATTCAGGCTTAGGAATCCTTTCGTGGTCGAGGGCAGGAAGCCGTTCTCGTCGCCGAGCGAAGCGAGGCCGGTCATCGGGCGCCACTTGATCCCAGCCCATTCCGCTGTCAGATCGAGGTGCACCCCAACGCCGATTGCGGGATTGTCTTTCAATCGGCGCGCCATGTCTGGAAACCAGGGACCGGCAACGATCACGTTGGCGCAGCCCATGACCCCGTTGCGATGAGCCTCGATAGTTCCCAGGTTGAACGACAGCGCGGCTCCGCCGTCGTCTCCACAGATCAGAAGCCGGATCCGTTCGCTGGCTTGCAGGGAAGACGTTGCGAGCAAAGTGGTGAGTAGAAAAGAAGCGTACACAGGCACGGCAGTATCTTATTCCAGAGTCCATGCAGAATAAAGAGATGACCACAGCCGTGGCGGCTCCTCCGCGCAGTAAGTTGCCGGTAGTGCTTGCGGGTTTCTGCGCGTTTCTTAGCGTGTTCGCCACACAGCCTCTTTTGCCGGAATTTATCCGGATCTTCGAGGCTTCGAAGGTCGCGGTCAGCCTGACTGTGACCGCAGCCACTCTGGGTGTCGCACTTGCCGCTCCCTTTATTGGAACGGTAGCGGACAGACTGGGGCGCAAACGCGTCATCGTGTGGTCGGCGTGGTTGCTGGCTGTGACGACGATGGCAGCGGCAACCGCCAATAGCCTGAACACACTGATCTTTTGGAGGCTGCTCGAGGGCCTTGTGACTCCCGGCGTCTTCGCGATTACGGTGGCATACATTCAGGAAGAGTGGGCGGGTGCGGGGACGGGCTCTGCGACAGCCGCTTATGTATCGGGAACGGTTCTTGGCGGATTCGCAAGCAGGCTGATCTCGGGCATGGTGGCGGCGCAGTTTGGCTGGCAAATGTCGTTCCTGGCACTGGGTGGCGTTGGTCTGATCGGCGCGGCTATGCTTGCACGGTATCTGCCGAAGGAAACGCGCTTCGTGCGACGCGAACAGGGCACTTCCCTTCTCTCTGTCGCAGTCGACCACTTGAAGAACCGGCAGTTGCTGGGGACTTACGTCGCTGGTTTCTGCGTTCTGTTCTCCCTGCTTGGGGCATTTACATTCATTACGTTCTATCTGGCGGCTCCGCCGTTTTCGCTTTCCTCTGGTGCGATTGGGTCCCTGTTTGTGGTTTATCTGTTTGGGGCGATTATCACACCGAACGCCGGAAAAGTGATCGACCGGTACGGGCAGAAAATCACGATGGCGATGGCGATCGCTTGTTGCACAGCCGGGTTGCTGCTGACGCTGAGTCACTCGCTTCCCGTGGTGGTTACCGGACTGGCTCTGGCGTGTTCGGGCGTCTTTGTGGGACAGTCGTGCTCCAGCAGCTACATAGGCCTGGTGGCAAAACACAACAAGGCGCTGGCGGTAGGTTTGTATGTCACGTTCTATTACGTGGGCGGCAGCTTCGGTTCCTCAGTGCCAGGCTACCTGTGGGCATGGGGAGGCTGGCCTGCGTGCGTGGCCCTGTTCACGGGAGTGCAACTGATCACCGGGCTGATTACGTGGAATCTCTGGCAACGTTAGAACCCTCATGACAGATTACCTACGCTCAGACCAGGTATTACTCGCCGTTCAGGAGCAGCTGCAGTCCCTCCAGGTCGTGGACATGCATACGCACCTGTTCATGCCCTCACTGGGCTCCCTCGGGCTGTCGGGCATCGATGAACTGGTTACGTATCACTACCTCGAAGCGGAGCTGTTCCGGTCGAACCCTATTCAACCTGCCCAGTACTGGGCTTTGCCCCGGCAGCAACAGGCAGATCTGATCTGGAAAACTCTGTTCGTCGAGAACCCGCCGATTTCTGAAGCGACGCGGGGAGTAGTCGCCGTGCTCCAGGCATTCGGGCTGCCAACGACGGCTCCGGATCTGGTCGAAGCCCGGCGATGGTTTGCCGCCCGGACACCTAACGATCACCTTACCGAGGTTTTGCGACTGGCAGGTGTAAGCGACGTGGTGATGACTAACGATCCCCTGGATCCAGCGGAAGGCCCGGAGTGGCGGAAGGAACCGGAGCGCGATCCCCGGTTTCATCCAGTGCTGCGACTGGACCGCATCCTGAATAAGTGGGCAGATCACTGGAAAATTCTCGACAGTCAGGGCTACTTAGTAAGTGGTGATGCTTCCGGCCGGTCGGTAGGCGAGGTCAGGCGTTTTCTCGATGAATGGTGCTATCTGATGAAGCCGGTTTATATGGCTGTCTCACTCCCGGATTCGTTTGCCTTTCCGGAAAATAGCCTTCGTGCCAAACTCCTGGACGGAGCTGTGCTCCCTGCGTGCCGTGACCACGGAATTCCGTTGTCGCTGATGATTGGCGTACGTTATTTGGTGAACCCTGCACTGCGGCTGGCTGGCGATGCTTCCGGTGTGGCGGACCTCCGGGCACTGGAGTATCTATGCCGGGAGTATCCGGACAACCGGTTTCTGGTCAGCCTGTTGAGCCGGGAGAACCAGCACGAGTTGTGCGTCTATGCCCGCAAGTTCGGGAACCTGATGCCGTTCGGCTGCTGGTGGTTTCTGAACAACCCGTCCATCGTGGAAGAGATCACCCGCGAACGCATCGAGATGCTTGGAGCGAGTTTCATTCCACAGCACTCCGATGCCCGAGTTCTGGAGCAGCTGATCTATAAGTGGAAGAACACGCGGCGGACGCTCGCTCCCATCCTTGCCGACACGTACCAGAAGCTTACCGATGACGGCAGGGCTGTCTCCCGGGACGAGATCAAGCAAGATGTCGACCGCATGTTCCGTAACAATTTCCTGGTGTTTGTCCGCAATAGCTAGTTCCTGTCCTCCGGCGACACCAGTTCGCCAATCAGTGCCTCGGACCCAAACAGGTACCCGGTCGTGACGTGGGCTTCTGCTCTATACAGCGGCGTTGCGATCAGGCGCTTGTGCAACGCGGGCAGCCGGTACCAGGGAACATAAGGGAACAGGTGGTGGTCGAGGTGAAGACACACGTTGTGAGGGGCAAAGACGAACTCCTCCCACCACGCACCCCGGACGTTCCTGGAGCTGTTGAGAAGAGTTGTCCGTGATAAGCCAAAGTGCTCGGCAACGCTGCGCAATCGCAGAATGGCAGGCAGGATAAAGAGCAGCGGAACGAGCCATGCATAGAGAATTAACCCTGCCTGGCCGCTGAACAATACCAGGGCGATGAGACAAACAGCATGAATCAGTCTTAGTAACTTCGCCTGATTCTGCTCGGGACTAGTACTTACAGAGCTGGACTTACGTTTGGATAGGTAGCGGATTCCACCGAGGAGATACAGAATTCCCCTACCAAGTAAGTCACGCAGAAAGAGCGAGGCAACCCGCACCGAAGGTTTCGGGAACTCCCAGTCTTGAGGATGCCCGTGTGGCCCTGTTTTCTGTTGCAGGTCCGGATCATCTTCTGTATTCAAGTGCTCGTGGTGTTTCAGATGGGTCGACCGATAACCGGCTGTGCTCACCCCAAAAGGGAACGCGCAGAAAAGATCACTCAACAGGTCGTTCCATTTCTTATTCCTGCACAGCAGAAAATGCGCGCCATCGTGCATCAGTATCAGCAGCGCATGCTGGCGGGCTGCAATCAGGCAAAGCAGAACCGCATGAAACCACCAGGGGGTTGCACGCAGAAGGACGAAGGAAAACACAATAAACATCCAGTTGAAAGCGAGCGCACCTATTGTGGGCCAGATACTTCTGTCTGCAAAGTCTGTGGGAGCAGCGAGACGCTGAAGTTCCGCAATTACTTCGCGTCTCTCCATGGCTGGTACGGTCTCGATAATCCCGGTCTGCATAAGTCTCCTTGCTGAACACACGTGTCCCGTTTCGATAAAGCGCTTGCTTTACCACTGCGACGAAGCTGGTCCGGTCACGGGCCAAAAACGTGTACTCTGTTTGTCTACTAACAGCAGTACCACGATTTAGCGATTTTCCAGTTAGGCTAAAGTACTAAAACGATCAGGAATTTGTTCTGTGAAGTATGTCGGCTAACTAAGTAAAACGAGGCGTGTGTTTAGGGATTTCGAGAAGGGTGATTCGATGTTACGGATGCAGTAAGACCTTAAGCACGCCCTTCTGCGCGGCTCTCTCAAATGCGAGTGGCGCATAGTCGAGGCGGATGCTGTCGCTGATCATGTCATCGACATTGATCTTCTTACGGGCGAGGAGCTTCAGTGCAGGTTCGAAGCGGCCGCAGCGCGATCCCACAAGGGTAATTTCATTCACGATTGCAGACGCGGTATCTATGGCCACCTCGCCGTGCAGTGTGGATTTCATGACGACCGTGCCCCGCGGCTTCGTCATTTGAATGGCGCGCTGCAGACCCTGGGCGGAACCGCTGGCGTCCACGACAAAGTCGTACTCAGCCACTGGAGCCTTGTTAGCCGAGAGTTCGGTTGTTACTCCCGCCCTGGCAGAGATCGCGAGCTTGTCAGGATACCGGCCAAACTGGTGTACTTGTGCCCCGCTGGACTGCAGTACCTGAGAAATAAGTAGTCCCAGCTTGCCATCACCGAGGACCGCTACCCGCGCCTGCTTCGGGATACGAATCTGATCGAGGATTTCACATGCTGCCGCCACGGGCTCACAAAACACCGCGTGTTCGCTGGGGACGGAGTTAGGAACAGTGTGGAGGTTAGTCTCCGGCAGCGTTAGGATCTCGCGGAAGGC
>JACMLA010000780.1 GCA_014379815.1 Bryobacteraceae bacterium
GATAATTCTGCGCTGAAGCCGCTGATGTGAGAGCGAGGATAGACAGAGAGAGTACGGCAAACCGCGAGACCAGTTGCTTCACTTCCCACCCCCATGGATTGCAGGAAATCGATTTTTGGATTGCGCTCTGATAAAACATTATTTTAAGACCCTATTCCAGGAAAAGTCGAGAAAACTTCGCAGGGCTTGAAATGTTTCTCCCGAGCGACCGAGAAAGAAAAAGGCGGGCTAGTTTTACCCAGCCCGCCTTCATTACAGAGACGTCTACCGCTTAGTCAAGTGAAGAGAAGTTCGGAGCAGGTCCGATCTCCACGCCACCGCTAATTGCCGGCGTACAACCATTGCCAAGGTACGCAGCGTCGAAGTCGACTGCCATACGACCTTCAGCCGTCAACTGGACAGTGACCCAGTTCTGACTGTCGCGTGAAGAAGAGTAGGTAGAGCTACCACCGTTGTTCAGGTTGAGGTAGATCCATCCACCAACGTCACCCGAACCCGAAGACGGGGATGGGAAGACGGACGAACCAAGCGTTCCGCCGCCACCAACCACGTTCAACGAAGCTTCAGGCAATGAGATCACGTTCGGCGGAACCGGCGAAATCGGGATGACCAGACCGAATGTGGTCGGGTTTTCCGATTCGTCGAAGCGGACGATCTCAGTGATCGCCAGCGAGCCGTTCGCGGTTACAGAGCAACCTACATCAGCGGTGATACCTTCACGCCAGATTGCCATACGCGTTCCGAAGTTTCCTGTGCCACCAGCGATGAAGCGTGCGGCAAAGGTCGAGGGAAGCGGCTGACGACGATCCACCTGACGGGACGGCAGGTCAGGAGTGTAGCGATCGTAGAAGGTGTAGGGCAGGTTTGTTCCTGGGAACGAACCAGCCGGACCGCCTTCAGGAATGGCGCGGATTGGAACCAGCGACTCGCCGCCTGCATTGTTACCAGTCGTCGAGATCGGATTGATGCGCTGATAGTCACCAATGAGAACGTTGTCGAACAGGATTTCACCGGTGTAGTAGCCTTCGGAGGTAGGCAGCGACTGCGAGCAGTTGTTGCCGACGTCGATGGTCACATAACCAATCGCGTTCGTGTGTGTCTGACCAACGCGGGTGCTTCCGCAACCTACTGTCGTTCCGGCCGTCAGAGCGGTGCGGATGTCGGTCAGCAGGAAGTCAGGAATCTGCGTGGGCAGGTTTGCGCAAGCCGATTCCGCTGTCGGAGCGAAGAACGGGTTGCCGTCAATGTTGTCCTCAGAACGCGAACCCTCTGATACCTGGTTGCCACCGCCGGGGAGAAGTCCACGGGCGATGATGTCGTACAGGGAAATACCCTGAACGTCATAACCGGTGAGGAACACGTTGAAGTCGAGAACCGGGAACGAACGGTCGGTCCACAACGTGATGTGAGCGATCTGCGGAACTGCCGACGTGTTGACGATCGTGAAGACCGTGTTCACAGCGGCGGCCGGTGCTGCATTGAAATCTACCTCGAACACCGGAAGCAACAGCGTTGCTGCCGGAGCGTTGGCGATGTCGCAGCTGTCATCGTTAGCTGTTGTGCTGGGCGCGCCCGTAGCAAACGTCGCGTTTTCCTGCGCGAACTCAAGCGGACGCGGAGCTGCCAGGGCGACACTCGCGGTTGCGAGAGTGACCACCATGGCCAGAGTAAGTAATTTCTTCATGCTTTATCTCCTACACTACATTCATATTGATCTGATTGATTTGTGCTTCGTACATCTGCAAAGCCTGCTGGTCTGCTATCGCGACCGATACAATCACCTCCCGAAAGAAATTTATGTAGCTGCAATTCAAGGTCTTTTGCCCAAACTACATTACAAAGCAAGCTGAAAGTCAGGGAATAATCTGTGGACAAACTAGGGCAAGATCTTCGAAAAGTCAACACCTAAAGACGACTTTTATGGTGTTACGCCATAGGGTGGGCTCTGAGGATGCGGCGATTATACAAGAATCAACCCCTCGCGCAACCCCCTATTTGCCCGTGCGAGAAGCGGTTGACGTGCTGCCTGAACGATTGATAAACACGCGGATCGCCCCGTTCTTCCCGGCAGTAGCAAACTTCTCGTTGGATTCGTACATCACCAGCAGATCAGGCCGCTTGTCGCCATTCACGTCAGCGGACTTGATGTCGTAACTATTGTTGGTTTGCAGCTCCACTCCGTCTATCGTGGCCTGCTGGAACTTTCCTTTCCCGTCACCCAGAAGGAGACCCATTGAACGGGGACTGTTGGTCATGTAGACGACGTCCAACTTGCCATCACCGTTGAAATCACCTCGATCCAACCCCCACACAGATCCCTGATTGGCCCAGCGAACGATTGGAGTGCGCTGGGGCTTACCTCCAGCCCAGCTCAGAAGGTCCAGTCCCGAAACGGAGTTCGCCGAGGGATAGCTCACCATTTCAGGATCGATCTCCTGGGGCCAGGAGCGAAGGTAGCTGATCACCGCTTCGTCGGTTTTCTTTCCTGTGAACCTGCCCATGGCACTGGCCCAGTAGTACGACAGAAAGGGAATCAACTCCCCTCTTCCAACCGGATCCCAGCTCTTCTTGCCTTTACTTACATAGAGAGTGTCCGGACCATTGAAGTAGATGCTTGCACCAAAGAAATCCGGGTACTTGTCGCCGTTTAGGTCCCCACTACTGAGGAAGTCCCCACCCACTGAACGCTTCTCGTCGGCGATATCGAGCTCCTTCCATGAGGTTCCTTTGCCGTTGTTCAGAAAAGCCTTCAATCGGCTGGTGGGCCGGGGAATCTGTTCCGAATTCATGGTAGGACCCTCAGAGATCGCTACAAGGTCCGGATACCCATCTCGATCCACATCAGTCACGATGACGCGCCGCGTGGGAAACTTCGTCGGAAGACCCGCGCTGCCGTCAATGAACTGTCCTTTGCTGTTTCCCAGCAACGCGGCCACACCAAACAAATGAATGCCCAGCACGAGATCCTGGTGTCCGTCACGGTTCAGATCCGCGGCCACGATGCTTCCGTAGTTGAGTCCCCGCGGATAACTCGAAGCCTTCCAGTAAGTCCAGTTTCCGCGCCCGTCCCCAAGGTAAATTGCCGGGACGCTGCCTGTTCCACCTCGTTGCGGGGGAGCGATGATGTCCGCAAACCCATCCTTGTTCATGTCCGCGACATCGAGCGAATTGCGCCACGAACCCGTATCCGGCAGACCAGCCGAGGATTCTTCGAAGCGAATCGTGACGTTAGCCTGCGGGATGCTGAGAGGCTCGAACTCGGGCTTGATTTTCTGGAAGTAGGCGATTTCTTCTGCAGAATGCTGCTTGATCTGGATCTCGTCACCTGACTCGTTTCGATTCACCTTCAGCGGTTCAGGCGGCGGAAGAACCTCGAAGAAGACCCAGATGGACTGATCGTCCTCACGATAGATCTCATGAGCAAAGTTGGCGTTTCCGAACGAGCGCACCCAGTTCACACGCGGATCATCGTAGACCGCCCACTTCTTCTCGACTTTCGCGATTCGCCACTGCTTTCCGTAGCGAACAAAGGTCTTGGCTGGATCGGGATTGAGACCGGGGTCGACGGCTAAACCGGTGCGGGCCATCCGCTGATCTGCAGTCTCGTTCCTTGGAGTGTTCCATTTCTCGGCCCGAGGAGTAGCGGAGGGGCTCTGCGCTCCCATGGGAAGCGTGAAGCCTCCCGTCACCAGTGCCAGTGTTGCAGCCGCGAGAATGATACGAAATCGATTCATGGATCCTGTACTCCTTAGTCAATATGTTGATGAAAGAGAGACAGCTTTTAGCTTTTAGCTTTTTTTGAAGCAGGAATGATCACTACGAGAGACAACTGATTCAAGCTAAAAGCTAAGAGCTAAGAGCTGCTGCTTCTCTCAGATCAGATCCACCAGACTGGGTTGGGCGCGGCGGAACAGACCAAGCCCGCCCAGGAAGATCAC
>JACMLA010000781.1 GCA_014379815.1 Bryobacteraceae bacterium
CCCCTGTTACCATCTTTTCGGGTTTGCCCCTAAACCCAATCGGGGGTGGTTGGCCGCCCCCCCGCCCAAAACCACCGCGAAACTACAGCAGCTGTCGATCTGATCCTGGTCAGAACACCTGCGACAGCTGCTGCTTCTCGGGCTGCGACGCCGGCACTGGAGCACTCAGTGCCAGCGCCATCGCAGCCCAACCAGTACCCGAGGCGGAGATCCACTGATCTCTGCCATGAGGGAATCCGCTTTCCTTCAGCGGTTGAAAGGGAAACGCCCGGGTCCGAACCAGCCACGACCCGTCAGCCATTTGGGTCCGAAGCAGATAGGCCACCGCGTTGCCGAATGCCGCACTCCCTGGCGCAATCTCATGTGCTGCCTGCAGAGCCACCATGGCCTGTCCAGTTGCATAAGCGTCGCTCTCGAGATTTTCCAGTTGCGCCCAGCCACCGTCCTGGCGCTGCTTACCGAGGAGATCCCGCGCCGCACGCTTCATCGCTTCGGCAGGAGCCTTTCCCCACGCCATTCCGAGTAGTCGCATCGCGCGATCTTCGTTAGTTCTGGGCTGTGCCGAGCAAAGCCAGTTGACCGCCTTCTGGATGCGTTCCACGGGCTGGTCAGCAGACATCCCGTACAGTTGCAGCGCACGCAGACTAAGAGCTGTTGCCGTGATCTCGCTCGATTCCATCGGAGGACGCACCGCAAATGAACGAAAGCTGCCATCCTCACGTTGCTGGACCGACACCAGGTGCGCTGCCGCTGCCGTCATCTCATCCTGAACATGGCCTTCGGCTGCGATTCCAATCAGGGAATACGTCACACTAATCGAAGGGTCCGGTAGTGAGGGCTTACCTTGCGCCATCTGCTCGCGAACCGGCTGGAACATCGCGACTACAGCTTTCCGCTGCTTGTCGGCTATCGTCTGATCTACCGCGAAGCCGCGTTCCCGCGCAACCTGATTCAGCATCTGGGGCAGGGATTGGTGATGGCAGGATACGCATCCGGAAACTTTCACAAACTCCACGCCGCTTTTCTGTAAGAGATTGATCGAACGTTGCACCGACTGGCGCACTAGGTTCGTGGCGCTGGATCCTTGCTGCATCAGCAGTTCCGTCACCGGCGTATAACCGCGGCGCATGGCCCACTGGAGTGCTGTCTCACCCATCTTGTTGACAACACCCGGATCCACGCCGCGGCCGATAAGAACTTTTACCATTCCGACGTTCGCATTCTCAGCTCCAGCGGCCCACATCAGCGTTGTCGAGCCGGCTCCATCGAGAACTTTCGGATCTGCACCTTTGTCTAACAGGAGTTGCGCGGCTTCCGTGTTGCCCTGCATCAAAGCAAGTAGCAGAGGAGTTGCGCCGAGGAAAACTCCCTCGTTGGCTTTGGTGCCGGCGTCGAGAATGCGCTTCACATCGGCCGTGTCATTGTTCATCAAAGCTGCGATCAGAGGATTCGGCGGGGTAAAGTCCGGTATCTGTGCAAACGCCGCGAGCATAGGGGCAAGAATAAGTAAACTCAATTTTCCAAACTGCATGTCGCTCTCCATAACAAGTAGCGATATCGGCTTTAGGAAAAGCTCAAAGAAAGGAAGATAGTGACGTGAGTAAAGTCTTCATCAGTTACCGCAGAGAGGACGCCGCACCGTGGGCAGGCAGGATTTGCGATCGCGTCAGCGCGGCGTTCGGCCCGGCAAACGTCTTTATGGACGTTGAGGATATTGCTCCCGGAACGGACTTCACGGATGCAATCGACAGCACGGTGTCTGGCTGCGACGTGCTGCTGGCTGTGATTGGGCCTAAGTGGCTCGACTTGTTGCAAGCAAGAAAGGAGACAGGCACCGATTTCGTGGAACGCGAAATCCTATCCGCTTTGCAACGCGGCATCACGGTCATTCCGGTTCTTGTGGGAGGAGCAGAGATGCCGCAAGCCAGCCAGCTGACACCAGTACTCAGGGCGCTCCATCGCCGCCACGCTGTGCAGATCCGCGACGACAGTTTCGATGTGGATACTGCGTCCCTGATCTCCGCAGTTGGGGCAGCCGGTGTCAGCAGAAAATCCTCGCGCGGTGCCAATCGCATCGTATGGCTTGTCGTGGCTGCTGGTATCGTGATCGCGCTTGCCGGATCTGCTTTTCTTCTGTTGAAGAATCAGGAGCGCTCGGCACTCAACGGAACGTGGCTTGCGCGCATGCAGCGTCCGGGTCAGCGACCCTACAACATTCGTCTGAACCTCATCACTGCCGGGCGCACGATTACAGGGAATGTCGAGTACCCGACCGGTACCGGCGCGATAGAAGAAGGCCGGTGGAACAGTGATGGTTCGCTTTCCTTCTACACCAGGCACACACCGCAATTCGAGACGACACAGGCGACCATCCGCTTTACTGGCCAGCACCGCGGCCGCGAACTGGACCTGAACACGGTGACCTCCGACGGCACGATCACAAAGGGGGTGGCACGAAAGTCTCAATAATGCTAGCTTTCGGGGTCTTTACGCGCAATGAGTCCCACCGATTCCCGGCCATCCAGATGCAACGTCACGGGAAGGTCAGTCCGTCGGTACAACCACAACCTCTCGATTGTCAGGCCTGCCTCCTCCGCCGCGCGCCTTAAGACGACATCGTCCAGCAGGTGTATCGACCGCGGCATCTGACTGAATTTCTTGTTCCTCGACCACACAC
>JACMLA010000095.1 GCA_014379815.1 Bryobacteraceae bacterium
CATCAGGCCAGGGACTGCAAAGCCTTTCACACGACACCCCATTTCCGCCGCAGCAGCCATTCCCCTCCACGCATCAGGAGCGCCAGCAGAAAGAACACCGGTGCATCCCACAGATCGCGGGTTTCTCTGATCGAGATCCCCGCCTCGCTGTAAGAGATGTCGTTCGCCAGCCGCTCAACGTCACCCGGTCGCCAATATCGACCTCCGGTCTGCTGTGCAAGCTTCTCCAAAAGCTCGCGATTCTGCGATGTGCGGAAGTTTTCCGCCACCCCGTCTTCCCTGCGAAACGTCACTGCATCGCGCCCGAGTTCCTGGTTTGCCCGCGTTGCCACCGTTTCCACCACCCAAGAGCCCGTTTTCACCGCCTCCTGATTCGCCGCATATGTACCAACATTCGCGGGATCGGGCAGAAGCTCGACCGTATGAGACGCTCCGTCAGGCCCAATTAAGTGCGCCTCCACGTGCGCATCTGAGATCGGGTTGTAGTTTCTGTCCCGGACTTCCGCTCTTAGCGGTACACTCTGCTGATCGGCATACACGGACTTTGTAAGAGAAGAAATTACCGGACCAGTAGTTCCGGACACCAGCCATCGCAACATCTGTTGCCAGAACATCTCGTGAGTGTTGTCCTCAAGCGCCTGCGACATCTGCCAGCGCCAGCTTCCGGCTGTCGCGAAAATCGCAGTACGGCCTCGCCCGTAATTTTGTGTCACCAGCAGCGGTCGCCATCCGCGCTTCCCGGGATTCATTTCGGCCAACACGACTGCACCAGGTTTAGGCGTACCGGGATCCTCGAAATTCGCCAGCGTGGGCAGCTTTTTCCATCGCTCCGCATTTCGCTGCGAGTCCTCTTCGATCCGGCAAAGAAGGCTGTCCCGCCCGGCAGGCGTCAGTTGTACTTCTGCCGGATCGCGCTGGAAAACGTTCTTTCGGTCAGGCAGGATCGTCGGCATCAGCTCGGCCAGCGAACTCGCACTCCATCCTCCGTCACTGAGCCCTGCCCTGCCACCCAGCCAAAGCACTCCTCCGCCGCGCCGGTCGACGAACTGTTTTAAAAGCTCCTGCTGGGCCGGAGTAAAATAACCGGCTTCCACGCCGCCGATAACGATTCCCTGGAAACTGAACATTTCCTCAACGGTCGACGGAAAGCCCTGCTCCAGCTCATCTGGCTTATCGATTCCCTGGCGATAAAAACGGTTCTGAGTCGTCCTCACCATAGAGATCAACTGCAGACCCTGGTCCATCTCAATCGCCCGCCGAATGAACTTGTACTCCCATTTGGGCTCGCCTTCGATATACAAGATGCGGGGCTTCGAGCCGTCCACAGTTACCAGCCGTATCAGCGCATTATTCTCCCGATTCTCTTCACCATCCAGCGGTTCAACGGACGCCTGCACATTCCTCACACCCGCGTTGCCGGAATTGAATGAGAGTGATTCCGACTGTTCTGCGCCATCGGCTTTCAGCACCATCTCGCGAGACGCCAGAACTTTGGTCCCATCCTTCAACGTGATCCGAACGGGCCGGTTTGCATACCCAAACTGCCTCAGCGAAACCTGCGCACTGAGCCGCGAATTGGCCAGAACCCGAAGAGGCACCTGTAGATCGATCAACTCTATATCGCGATCCGGACGCTCTCGTCCAAAGCCCACGGTGTGTACCGGTATCCGATATCGTCGAATCTGATTTGTCGTTTCAAGATCAATTCCCCCGGCATTATCAGCGCCATCGCTCAACAGCACCACCGCGCCGATCGGCAGGCTTGAGGCCTCGCTGGCAACCTGCTTCAGACCTTCCCCAAGGTGCGTCGAAGGACTGTCGCCAAGAAATTTATCTATGCTCTCTACACGCTCTGTCCGACCGCCTAGCTTATAAAGTCGCACTTGAAATTTCTTCTGCAAGTCCTTCAGTGCAGAAGCATTAAACGACTTTCGGACCTCATCCAACCGAGTCTGGCCGCCCTCTGCGAGGCTCATACTCTTCGAATCGTCGATCACTATCGCGACCACATTCTGTTGCGGTCTCAGTGTTGCGACACTCAACGAAGGCTGCCACAGAAGAACGAGCAAGATTGCGAGCAGCGCGGTCTGCAGGAGCCAGATAGCGATCGGTCGGACGCGTGGAGCAGTGAGGCGTCGTGCGCGCCACATCGGATAGGCCAGCGCAGCCCCTCCCGCCACCAGCAGCAGCAACAAAATCCACACCGGCCAGCGGCCCGCGAGTAGAAGTTCTCCTCTCGAGAAAGCGGCAGCGGGATACTTAAAGAAAAACTCGAACATTGCGAAGTAGTTAGCTGTTTCTTCAGGACTTAGTGAGTCATCGCATAAAGGACATAGTTGATGCCGATCCTGTATGCGAGCGTGGCATACTTCTCCGGATAGTTCGGGTTATCGGCCCATTCCCACGCGTCGCCGAGATCCATGTTGTGGCAAATTGCGACCATGATCCGCCCTTTATCGTCGTATATCCCGCGCCACTTTGGCTCGATGCCGTCGGATTCGTGAGTACCCTCCGACCCGAATGTCACAATGCCCGGTACCTGAAACTTGTCGTCAAGGTTGTAGAGAACGTGAAAGATTGCGTCGCGCGAATCCAGATCCACTACAGCCCGGTCTGGAAACACTTTCCTCATGCTCTGCATCATAATTTCCCAATCGAACGTACCGTGAAAGTCGTCCGTCATGAGAAACCCGCCGCG
>JACMLA010000782.1 GCA_014379815.1 Bryobacteraceae bacterium
ACCACGTCGGCAAACGCCATCTTTTTGCAATCCACAGCCCCCGCCTACCTAATCTTGCTCAGCCCCCTGCTGCTGAAAGAGCACCTTCGCCGAACTGACGTGTGGCTGCTGGCTGGGGTCGGGACCGGAATGGCGTTGTTCTTCGTATCCGCCGAGCCAGCAACGTCCACTGCTCCCAACCCGGCACTTGGAAACGCACTCTCCCTGCTGTCCGGGCTTACCTGGGCGTTCACCCTCGTTGGACTACGCTGGCTCTCACGCACTGACCCCAGCGGAACTGGCACTCTCGCTACCCTTGTAATTGGCAATCTCTTTGCGTTTTTCGGGGCCCTGCCGCTGGCTCTTCCCATCCACACGATCGCAGCAAGCGACGTGCTTGTCCTTCTCTACCTTGGGGTTTTCCAGATCGGTCTCGCGTACTACCTGCTTACACGAGCCATCGCTCACATTCCAGCCTTCGAAGCAGCGACGCTACTTCTGATCGAGCCAGCACTCAACCCCGTCTGGACCTGGCTGATTCTTCGGGAACGTCCCGCAACACTGGCGCTGGCGGGCGGTGTCGTCATCCTCGCGTCAACACTGCTGAACACGTGGTCTGTTACCAGAGATCGCCCATCCGGTGCAGTTTGACAAAGTTCGTCGTGCCAGGCTTTCCAATAGGTTGACCGGCAACGAATACGACGCTTTCCCGAGGCTTTAGCAATCCTTTGCCCAGTAGCAAATGATCCAGCTGCTTTACCATTTCATCGGTGTCGATAGGATCAGGCGCAAGGATCGCAGTTACGCCGTAAATGACTGCCAGCTTCCTCGCCACAGTAGCGCTCTGCGTAAACGCATAGATCTGTGTGGGCGGCCTGTAACGCGAAACCATGCGGGCACTCGAACCGCTGGCCGTGAACACCACAATCGCGCTCGCTCCTTGCAGACGGGCACACCGATAGGCCATCTCGGCCATTGTTTCGGCATACGACGGTGCATCGCTGTCTCTGCGGGGCGTTTCTTTATAACCGGCATGCTTTAGCGAGTTTTCCGCTTCCCGTGCAATGCGCGCCATCATGGCCGCAGCTTCCACGGGATACTCGCCCTTCGACGTCTCGGCTGACAGCATGACCGCGTCAGTGCCATCATAAATCGCGTTCGCTACGTCGCTGACTTCGGCCCGCGTTGGAACCGGGCTGTGCACCATCGACTCCAGCATCTGTGTCGCAGTAATGGAAAACTTGCCGGCCTTTCGCGACCTCTCGATAATCGATTTCTGTACAAACGGAACCTTCTCCAGTTCCATCTCGACTCCCAGATCGCCGCGAGCCACCATCACCCCGTCGCTCTCATCGATAATCGCGTCGAGGTTGTCCCAGGCCTCAGGCTTTTCGATCTTGGAGATGATGTAGACGTGAGAGTCTGCTTCCTCCAGATACACGCGCAGGCGAAGCACGTCATCACGCCGCCGAACAAATGACAGCGCCACCATGTCGACGCCCTGCTCCAGTCCAAACCGCAGGTCAGAGATATCCTTCTTGCTCAGTGAAGGTGCACTGACGTCCACCCCAGGCAAATTGATCCCTTGCCGGTCATAGACGTGTCCTCCCTGAACTACGTCACAAACAACATCCGTCGCAGTCTTGCCTCCGCAACGCAATTCGACCGCACCATCGGCGAGCAGCACGCGATTGCCCGGCTTGACGTCGCGAAAAAAGTCTTTGTATGTGGTCGATGCACGCTCCGGAGTTCCCGTTACCACCTCCGTCGTGATCCGGAACTGGCTGCCTGTTGCCAGCGCTGCCCCACCTCCCTCGAAGGTGCCCAGCCGAATCTTCGGCCCTTGCAGATCTAGCAGAATTCCCAAATGGATTCCGGTTTCCTGGTCAACTTGCCTGACCATTTGTATGCGCCGCGCATGATCCTCCTGCACTCCATGCGAAGCATTTAGCCGGAATACATCGACTCCGGCATCAACAAGCTTTCGAATCTGGTCCGGCGAATCGGTTGCTGGACCGAGCGTGGCAACGATTTTCGTCAGCATGCGGTTTGTACCTCCTACGGTACACTGCCCGCCGCTCCTTTTAACCTCAAAGAGCCTGGTATTCGACACCTTGTCCCCTGATCCTGCATCGCGTTTGCCATAATGGTGAACGCTCTGGCTCTCCGCTAAGTGCGGAATGAAAGTATTGGGACCCACACGACATCGCCGTCTTAACGAGGGCGCAGGGCTAGTGTTGCTTGCCTTCGGAATAGCGCTCATCTGTGCGCTGGTGTCCTTTCACCCTTTAGATTCTTCATGGAACACCGCCACTGGAAGTGGAAAGCCGGTGAACCTGATGGGGCGCGTTGGCGCTATCGCTGCAGACGCTCTTCTGCAGCTGTCTGGCGTCGGATCGTTCACGATACCGCTGCTCCTGGTAGTACTCGCCTGGAAATGGTTCCGATCGGACAGGATTGAGGCGCAGTTCTTCAAGGTCACCGGCGCATTGACTCTGATCGTTGCCGTCTGCACCGCTCTCTCACTGGGGCCAACCTGGAGACCATTCGGAGGCGCAGTCGCCGCGGGAGGATTGGTCGGACGGCTGGCGGCGGATTATCTCGTCTCGGAACTGAATCTGTTCGGCGCAATCCTTGCCACTGCCTTCACGATGGTTCTGGCGCTCTACATCGTCTCTGCTTTTTCCCTGACGCTGGTATGGAACTGGCTGGAACCCCTGCGAAACATGTTGGCCCGCATTGCTTCCTCGTGGCGCTCCTGGAACGATCGCAGGCGGCACCAGCGCGAGGAGCGAAAAGCGAATCGGATCGCCCAAACCAAAGCGGTCACGCCATCGCAGCCGGTAAAAACCCAAAAAGCAGTCCCACAGTCCAGACCGGAACCCGAGCCTTTTTACGCCGCCGAATCTGACACTGTAGCCCCGCCCTGGACCGTGGAGTCGACTCCAGCATCGTCTCGCCTTCCGCAGCCCGAACCGGTCAAAGAAGACCACGACGAGATCCCAATCCACGCAATCGAGGATTATCAGCCTGTCGCCGCCGGCTCTCTGCCGCCTCCGCCACCGCCTGCACCGGAGCGCCCCCCAGTCACCGCGACGCCAGCACCCCGGACCAAAACGCTGTTCCGCATTCCGTCCACCGATTTCCTGCAAGAGCCCCAGGCTCGTCCGCCCTATGACACGCAGGAACTCAAAGACATCGCTGCGAAGATCAAGAGCAAATTCGAAGAGTTCAACGTAACCGGTTCGGTAACCCAGATCAATCCCGGTCCAGTCGTCACGACCTTCGAGTACAAGCCTGAAGCGGGCGTCAAATACAGCCGCATTACTAACCTGACGGAAGATCTCTGCCTGGGTCTGCAGGCCGAATCCATCCTGATCGAACGCATCCCGGGCAAACCCACTGTGGGTATCGAAGTGCCAAATTCGCGTCGGGAAACGATCAGTCTGCGGCAAGTTCTGGAATCCGACGAATTTCAGAATTCCCCATCGCCTCTGACGATCTCGCTTGGCAAAGACATTTCAGGACGCATCAAGGTCGCCGCTCTTGACTCCATGCCGCACCTGCTGATCGCGGGTTCAACCGGATCCGGCAAATCCGTCATGTTGAACACGATGATTATGTCGATCCTCTACAAGGCGACACCGGACGATGTCCGCATGATCATGGTCGATCCCAAGCGCGTTGAGCTCGGGATTTATGAAGGCATTCCTCATTTGCTGACGCCGGTCATTACGGATCCTCGCAAAGCTACCAATGCCCTGCGAAATGCCGTGCTGGAAATGGAGCGCCGTCTGAAACTCCTTGCTTCTCAGGGAGCCCGCAACATCGACCAGTTCAACAAGAAAGTCCGCCTGCAGCAGGCCTCACCCCGCAGCCTCTTCGAACAGACCTCTACTTCGACTCCACCAGACCTGCTGGAGCCGCTGCCTTACATCCTGATCATCATCGACGAGCTCGCGGATCTCATGATGCTGGAGCGTCAGGGCGTGGAAGAGTCGGTAACTCGCCTCGCGCAGATGTCCCGAGCCGTCGGCATGCATTTGGTGCTCGCCACGCAGCGGCCCAGCGTCGATGTCATTACGGGGCTGATCAAAGCCAATTTTCCGGCGCGCCTCAGCTTCCGCGTTGCTACCCGGGTCGACTCGCGTACGATTCTTGACGTCATGGGAGCCGAACACCTCCTTGGTAAAGGCGACATGCTGTTCCTCCCGCCAGGCTCCTCACGGCTCACCCGCGTACACGGTGCCTACGTCGGGGAAAGCGAGATCGAGCACGTCGTCGAGGACTGGAAGATCCAGGCCACACCCGAGTACGACAGCAGCTATCTGATCGCGCCACCCAGCAGCGACGACGGTGCCGAACCAGAAGAAGATTTCGAAGGCGATCAGGACCCTCTGTATCAGGATGCCGTGCGAGTAGTTCTCGAGATGGGAAAGGCATCCACGTCCACGCTGCAGCGCCGTCTGCGTCTTGGATATGGCCGCGCAGCCCGGATTCTCGACATGATGCAGCGTGAAGGCATCATCGGCCCGCCGGACGGTCC
>JACMLA010000096.1 GCA_014379815.1 Bryobacteraceae bacterium
AAAGCGATTTCAAACCGGCAACAGGGTCGCGGATTACCTGATAGGAAGCTGGCAGACTAACGCCATTGTGCGACTCAGTTCGGGTCAGCCGTACAGCCTGCAAATCAATGGCGATCTTGCCAACACAGGCAACGCTGGAACCTATCTCCGCCTCGACTTCACTGGGAATCCTGAAATCGACAATCCGACAACAGGGCAGTGGTTCGACACATCTAAAGTGGCGGCGCCCGCTCCATTTACGTTCGGCAATTCGGGGCGTAACCGTTTGAGATCGGATGGCTGGGAGAACTTCGATTTGTCGGTGTTCCGCGTCTTCAAGCTGCCGGGGGAAGGAAGAGGATTGGAGTTCCGCGCAGAAGCCTTCAACGCCTTCAACCATCCTGTATACAGCCCGCCCAACGCAAATTTCAGCAATCGTACCGTGTTTGGGAGAGTAACTGGCATTGCTAATCAGCCACGCCAGGTCCAGTTCGGCTTGAAGCTTAGCTTCTAGGGGTAGTCGTGTAATCTGGCTGTATGAATTGGCGTAACGGGGCGGCTCTGATTGTTTTGGCCGCCTCTTCGCTAAGAGGTGATTCCGAGTGCCGGAAACCGGCAGAGTTAGCGGCCCAGCTCGAGGCCAGGCCGTCCGCGCAACTTTATGGCGCGCTCGGTGGTTACTTCGCTAAGAAAGGTGAGTTAGCGTGCGCACTCCCGGCGTTTCAGAGGGCCGTCCAGCTTGCTCCCAAGTCCGCCGAAGCGCACTTTAATCTCGCTTTAGCTCTTCTGGAAACTCATTCTGCGCAGAAAGCGGTTGCGGAATTTCGTTTGACACTCGAACTTCGCCCGGATCTGCTGGCAGCTCGCAATGCGCTTGGAACCGCACTCATCGAGCAAAACGATCTTTCAGGTGCGCAAACTGAGTTTCGCGAAGTCCTCCGTGTCGAACCAGCGAACAGTGTTGCCCTGCGCAACCTGGCGCGTGCACTGATTCTTGACCGCCGATTCCCAGCCGCGATTGGATACCTCCAGCAGTTGATCAAACAGGAGCCGTCGGAACCAGGCCACCATTTGGCTCTTGGGGTAGCCTACGCGGAGAACGGAGCCGTCGGAGATGCCATTGCAATACTAAAAAAAGCTGCGATTCTCGCTCCCCGGTCGCTCGTTGTGCAGTTCAATCTGGGAGGCGTCTATGCCCACCAGAAGATGTACCGCGAAGCGGCCGCCGCCTACGCAGCTGCCCTGAAGCTCGACCCTTCCCACGCAGACTCGCGTCTTTCCCTCGCTCGCGCGCTCGCAGCCAGTCGCGACTACGAAGAAGCGCTGAGCCATATCCGGGAGCTTCGCTTGCCTCGGAACTTTGAAGTCCCTTATCTGGAGGGGTTGGCTCTTCGCGGCCTCGGACGGAATGCCGAGGCGGAAGCACCCCTCAGGCGTGCGGTTCAACTTAGCCCGGACCATTATGACGCAAGGTATCAGCTGGGCTTTGTGCTCGCGAAAGCCGGCAAATTCAAAGAAGCTAAGACTCACCTTGAACAAGCCAGGCAGTTAAATCCATCCGGGGCCGAAGCACGATTTCAGCTGGCAGCGGTGCTGCGGGAGCTAAATGAAACCGAAGCCGCCCGCACCGAGCTGGGCGCAATGCAGGACGCCAAACGGCGAGAGTCGCAAGACAAAATAGCCGACAGTAGTGCCGCCATGGCCAACGATGAACTGGAACGTGGCGACCCTCACAAAGCAGTCAAGTTGTATGAGCAGGCGCTGAGCATCGACCCTGGCAACGCAAAAACGCACTACAATCTGGCGTTGGCTTATGCCAAAGCCGGTGACCTGACCGGCGAACAAGCTGCATTAAAGAAGGCAAGCACTCTCGATCCGCGACTGGCAGTGGCGCGCAATCAACTAGGCCTGTCCTACATGAAAGCGGGACTGGTGTCGGAGGCTGACCTCGAGTTTCGTGCTGCCCTCGAAGCCGATCCCCGCTTTGCAGAGGCGGCCAGCAATCTCGGCGTTCTCCTTGGACAGCAGGGGAAGGCCCTCGAGGCGGAAAACATGTTCCGGCAGGCCATTGATCACAACCCGGACTACTCGCAGGCTCATCTGAATCTTGGCTTGATCCTGGCTGGCAAAGAACGGTTTGGCGAAGCGCAAAAAGAAATTGATATTGCGGCGCGACTCGCTCCGTCCGATACCCGAACTCTGACTGCGCTGGGGATGGTAACCGCTAAGCTCGACCGCTGGAAAGAAGCGGCTGAACTGTTTCGTAAGATTGTAAAGCTGGAGCCGTCGTCGGCGGAAGCGCATCTGAATCTTGGCATCGCACTGGCCGATCAGTTCGACCTTCCCGGAGCGCTGGCTTCCTTTACGGAAGCTGTCCGTCTGGCTCCGGATTCACCGGTGGCTCGTTATAACAAAGGACGTGCCAGCTTCGACCTTCGCGATTACGAGAAGGCACATGTGGAGCTTGAATCGGCGTGCAGGCTGCAGCCTGATTTCGCGCCTGCGCTTTACCTTCTGGCTCTTACTGAAAAGCAGCTAAATCAAAATGAGTCGTCAGCGAGGAATCTCAAGCGCCTTGTTGCCATCGAGCCTCAAAATGCCGAAGCTCTCTACCTGCATGGCCAAATGCTTCAGAAACTCGATGACCCCGGTGGTGCTCTGGCAGAGTGGGAGAAAGCTGTGGCAGCCAATCCGCAGCATGCCGAAGCGCTTTATAACCTATCCCGGGCGCTCCAGGAATCGGATCCGACCAAAGCGTCTGATTATCGCAAACGGTTCACCGCTATCCAGCGCGCGAAACAACTTACGGACCGCGCCGAGACGCTGGGTAACTTCGCCTTGTCAGCCGCTGCGGCGCGCGACTGGCCGCGAGCGATATCGCAGCTGCGGGAAGGCATTCAAGTCTGTGGCGAATGTCGCTCAAAAGCGGACCTGCACAAAAATCTTGGCTTGATTCTTTGCCGGTCCGGAGAAGTTGACGATGGAGCTAAGGAACTGAATGCCGCGCTGCGTCTGAAACCGACGGATCCTGACATACTTCGTTCGCTCGAGATCCTGAAGTCCCACGCAGCCACGCAATAAACCCAGTTACTTTGCCGGCTCGGCTAAATCATCTTTGGTGTGCCCCAGTGTGTGCGATAAGCCCGTTTGACGTGGAGGTTCGCTTCCTCATCTCCGATAATGGTTTCGGTCTCCTGATCGAATCTGAGATTCCTCCCTGTCCGCGCAACTATATTTGCCAGGTGGCAGTGAATAACGGATATGTGTGCCAGACCAACGTCGGCATTCGGCAATTTACGCGACCGAACTGACTCGATGAAGTTTTGCTGATGTTGTTCAGGCTCTTTCTCTTCGTCGTGCAAAACCAGCTTGCCCTTTTGGTCGAAAACCTTGTAGCCCCACTTGCGGTTATAGGCTCCGATGTGAACCATTCCTTCGGTGCCATACACGCCGACACCGTTACCGATTTCATCCATGCCGTAGGGAGTCCAGATACGCATCTCCCAGACGAGG
Source organism: Bryobacteraceae bacterium (assembly GCA_014379815.1). Next base: position 3,493 of record JACMLA010000096.1, read on the forward strand.
GCTTTGTCGCCATAGTCAAAGGTCACGTTCATGCTGTCGGGCGTTTGCTGATCGTCGTTGAAGAATACCTTTCTGGCCCAGCCACTTGCCGACTTTGGATAGCCCACCCCAAGCGCCCAGCGGGCAATGTCGATCTGGTGAGCGCCGTCGTTCCCAGCATCACCGGTGCCAAAATGCCAGTGCCAGTGCCATTTGTAGTGAAAACGATTCTCATTAAAGGGAATCCACGGAGCCGGACCCAGCCAGGTCTCGTAGTCGAACCCAGCCGGTACCGGACCATCTTCCTTATGTCCGATATCGTCGCGCAGTTGAATGTTCCACGCTTTCGCCATCAGGACTTTCCCGATTTTGCCACTCTTCACGTAATCGATGGCGCGAATCGTGGACGGACGGCTGCGTGACTGTGTTCCGATCTGTACGATGCGATTGTTCCGCCGGGCAGCATCGATCATGAGCCGGCCTTCGCGAATATTGTGCGACTGCGGCTTCTCACAATAAACATCCTTACCGGCATCGCACGCGAGAATAGTTGCCGGCGCATGCCAGTGATCGGGAGTCGAAATCGTGACCGCATCTACGTCTTTCGCCGCGAAGACTTCCCTCATATCACCGACAGTTTTCGGAGTCGGCAAATTGAGCTTTTTTATGATGCCCATCGCTTTTTCGAGCGAGGCCTGATCCGTGTCTACCAGGTACCGGATGTTCGCACCAGGGGCTTTGGCGAAATCAGCGATCAATGCCCGCCCGCGTCCGCCCGTGCCGATAATTGCGACATTGACCTGGTCGCTGGGAGGCACAGCTTTCATTTGTGTAGCCGCCGCTGCGCCCAGCGCTGTTCCGATGAAGTATCTGCGATTCATTGCCTGCTCCCTTCCACCTTCCTCTGGATATTCTGAAGAAGCGCCATACTTTCCTCCGCGATTGCCTGGCCTGACGGTTTGAATTGAAAAACTTCGACTGAGATCCAGCCGTTGAAACGCACGGCACTCAGAGTCTTCAGAATCAGCTCGAAATCATACTTGCCTGTTCCGGGATGACGACCATCAAGTTCATTCAGATGGACATGCTGAATAGAGCTAGCGTACTGCCTGATTACCTGGTCGTGAGGTTCCGTTTCCGCCACAGTATTGTGCGTATCGAACATGGAAGACACAGCCGGACTTCCGATGCTTTTCACGACGGCCACCGCTTCTCCCAGCGTATTCACAACGTCGGTGAATTGCGGGGACAGAGGCTCAATCAGAATTCTGACGCCGCGTGTTTGCGCATGAGGCGCCATGGTCGCGAGTCCGTCCGTTAGCCTCCGCTTCGCATCGGCTGCAGTCGATCCATTCACGCTTGCGCGTTGCTTACCGGATCCGAGCACCATTACGGCGTTGTCGCCGAGGTCAGCCGCAAGGTCGATCAGTTTGCGAAAGTAATCCCAGCTTGTACGGCGGACAGCCTCATCAGGCGTCGTGAGATGGAGACCTGGAGGTATG
>JACMLA010000783.1 GCA_014379815.1 Bryobacteraceae bacterium
CGACCCCTGTGAAATATCACCGACAAAGTCCCTACAGGATTGCTACAACACGTAACTCATTGAAAATGAACCAACCGGGTGACCTGCAAGCGAAGTCTAGCGCTTTGCCGATGGAATACCGGCGCGCCGAAGTAAGGGCGCATACCTCGCATCGCTGCGGATGGGATCAAGGCGGGGTTCAATAGCGACGGTCAAAAACTCAGGTGCTTTGGTCGCAACGCCGGCTTCGAGAGCTTCGTATGCTTCATCCATGCGGTTCAGAATCGCAGCGGGAAGCAGCTTGGCGATCGCCCCCACCTTGCCCTGTCGCACTAGTTCCCGCCGCTGTTCAAGTACAGCTAGAGCCGGTCGGCGGTCTCCCTCACGCAGGCTAAGCCAGGCGTAATCCGCTTCGAGAACTCCCGGCATCAAAGACGAGCGTTTGAGGTTTTGCCTCGCTTCCGGTAACCGGCCGAGCGAACCAAGACTCAGTGCGAGATAGTAATACGCCAGTCCGTAGCCGGGCTCGCGGTCCAGAACCTTGCGGCACTCTGATTCGGCACGCTGAAAATCTCTCTGGTAATAGAAGACCCTGCAGTATTCCGTGCCCAGCGGCGGTGAAGCGGGATCCAGCCGAAGCGCTTCTTCGACCAGCTGTTGCGCGCCCAGGAAATCGCCGGTGGTCAGTTTCAGCCGCGCATAGCCGAGCCGGGACTGAACAGACTCTGGTTGAAGTGCCAAAGCCTTGCGGAACTCCGCGTCTGCTCTTGAGAAATCCCACTCACTAACCAGGTGAACACTTCCCATCGCGTAGTGCGCAGCACTGGATCGCGCGTCCAGCTGCAAAGATTTCTTCGCTGCCGTGAGAGCCTGCGGCAAGACATCCTGCATCGAGCGGACTCCCAGCATGGAAAGAGAAAGCAACGATATGGACAGCCCTGCGTGTGCGCTAGCCGATCCAGGATTGTTTGCGATCGCGCGTTCAAAATGCTCTGCCGCGCGAACTGTCTCATCCGGTGCCAGCTTGTAGAGAAGGTGTTCGCCAATCCTGACCGAGGGTTCCACTGCGACCCGTGTCGTCGCCGGCTGCGGCCGGAACACCATCGCAAGTCCCGCAACGCTCGCAAGTGCAGCCAAAGTCAGCCCAGCTCGCAGCGCAAATCGTGAGATTCTGGGTGCCGCAACGGGCACTTCCATCGGGACTGGTTCTTCCTGGCTGACAAGGAGTTCTTCGGTAACCTCGGCAACGAACCGATAACCCCGTCGCGGAACGGTCTCAATGAAGGACCCCTCTTCGCTCCCGTCTTCGAGGGCTTTTCGCAGGGACGACATATTACGGGTCAGGCCCGATTCGACTACGGTGACATCTGGCCAGACTGCCTTCATCAGCGCCTCTTTCGTCACCACCTGCCGGCGGTTCCCGATCAGCACGAAAAGCGTGTCGATCACCTTTGGAGTTAACTGAATACGCTCGCCATTTCGTTCGAGAATGCGACTCGACACGTCCAGCCGGAACGGACCGAAGCGATATGCCTGCACAGACGGTAAGACTTCCGACATAGGCGAAGCGTGCGGTTCAACGCCGCGAGCATCGCTTTTGATGATATGCCCAGCCCAAAAGTTCGTGCCGGTCTGTGAACAGCGCTTCAGGAAATGTCAAAGCTGGCACCTGACAGTTTTGCGGGCTTTCCATTTTTATAAGTGAGTGCCTCGCTACGACAGGCAATCGAGACGACGGATCCGTCCGGTCTGGTGATTCGCGTGTCCATCCTTAATGCCTTTTCGCCAGAGGCAGCTAAACGGAACGCGGCTTCGGTCAGATCGCGGTAATCGGGTTCTACCAGGCTGATCCATTCGAGAAACGTCAAGCTCCTGGTGTCCTCTGTCAGGCCATGCAGAGCGAGAGTTTGTGGATCGAATGAGATCAGGCCGGCTGCAATGTCCCACTCCCAAATCGTCAGCTGACCCGCATGCTGAACGAAGTCGCTGCTCTCCGAAGGTTCGTCCTCGGGAACAGGATCGAACACACCCAGCACGCTGGAATCGTCTGCTGAAAATTGCCAGTCGCTGTTCATCTTCTGAAACGCGACAACTCCCAGACGGACGCGAAGCTCAAGCCTGCCAATATGTCCCATGTCCTGCTGCGAGAGGGACGCGAGAACCTCCCCGAACGCGGGCAGATCTTCTCTGTGGATATAGCAATCAATCGTTGAACGCAGAGGCTCGTCCCGAACGAGATCCCGAAACTGCTGGTTTACGTAACGAATCTGACCAGTCCTGCTGATGACCACAGAAGCTAGTGAAGACTCATCGCAAAGAGCCTTGGCCGCCTCGAAGGTTTGCGTAACAGCCGGAACCGCCTGATCTGCTGGGTGTATCGACTCGACAAATGATTTGTGTAGCCGCGCGATCTGCTTAATGACCGCGTCCAGCAGCAATCCGGGCTTTGGCTGTGGTACTACGAGTGGCTTCTGAACCTTTGCAGGCGTGGCAGGACGAGGACCAGAAGGCTTCGTCAGCCTGGGGATTGCTTTGGTGGCAGGGACCTCAAGTAAAGGCGATTCGGGGTGCCAGCGAAAACCGTCCAAGAACTCAAGCCCGAGAAGTATGCCCGTTCGGTCTTTGCCAACGTTACGAACGCATGCCCGTATTTCCGTGGAGCGATTGCGCAACGAAACTGTTGTGCCAACCGGCAGTGTGACGTCTGTCTGAATACAGGCGCCCGATTCAGAAATGTCTCTCACCAGAGCCGCTCCTCTGTTGATCTGTTTCTCGCCGCTGTGCTCCAGAAGGTCGAGAAGACCGCGGCAATCGAAACGTACTTCCTTTCTGGCCTTCTGGATATCGGGAGGCAAAGGCAAAACATTCCTCCTCGGCTGGGCGCGCCTGCTTTCAGTTTAAGCTACTGCCGGGACTACTTTTCGTCTTTTCGGAGGTATCGCTTGCGAATTCCCTGCAAAAGCAACGTCGCCGTTTCAGAGACGGCAGATTAAGAGTTCGCGCTCATAAATCACCTCGGGTGGAAGGTGGTCATGCAGGTCGATAAAGAGTTCCTCGTGGTCCAGCACTTCATGGCGCCAGGCTTTCCGATCGAAGGCTTGCAATTCATCGAAGCGGTCTCTCGGAAACTCCATGCCGGCCCACTCAATATCCTCGTAACGGGGCATCCAGCCGATCGGAGTCTCACGGCCCAGAGCCCTGCCGCGCACCCGGTCGACTACCCACTTCAGGACGCGCATATTCTGGCTGAAGCCGGGCCACAGAAATTTTCCGTCATCATTCTTGCGAAACCAGTTGACGTGGAATATGCGAGGAGTCTGCGTCAGCGAGCGCTGCATCCGGATCCAGTGCCGGAAATAGTCACCCATGTGATAACCGCAGAACGGCAACATCGCCATCGGATCGCGTCGCACCTTGCCTACCGCTCCTGTAGCAGCAGCCGTAGTTTCTGAGCCCATCGTGGCTCCCATGTAGACACCTGCACTCCAGTTAAAGGCCTGCACCACGAGGGGCAGCGTGGTTGCCCGGCGTCCGCCGAAAATAACAGCGCTGATCGGTACGCCTTCCGGATTCTCCCAGTTGGGATCAATGGTCGGACATTGCGAGGCTGGTGCCGTAAACCGCGAGTTGGGATGTGCCGCCTTCAACCCTGTGACACTGGCGATCTCGGGCGTCCAACGGTTTCCCTGCCAGTCAGTCAGTTCCGGCGGCAGGTCGGGAGTCATCCCTTCCCACCAGACACCTCCCTCAGGAGTCAGCGCAACGTTGGTGAAGATCGTATTCTTCGCAAGCGTCGTCATTGCGTTTGGATTCGTCTGGACGGACGTACCTGGAGCCACGCCGAAAAATCCCGCTTCCGGGTTGATGGCGTGCAGCACTCCATTCTTGTCCGGCTTAATCCAGGCAATATCGTCCCCGACGGTCCACACTTTCCAGCCGGCAAAGCCCTCCGGCGGAATCAGCATGGCAAAGTTTGTCTTGCCGCAAGCACTGGGAAACGCCGCGGCGACGTAGGTTTTTTCTCCCTTCGGATCCTCGACGCCAAGGATGAGCATGTGCTCAGCCATCCAGCCTTCATCCCGGGCAATATTGGAAGCGATGCGTAAGGCGAAACACTTCTTTCCAAGGAGCGCATTCCCGCCATAGCCGGAGCCGTACGACCAAATCTCGCGGGTTTCCGGGAAATGCACGATGTACTTTTCTTTGTTGCAGGGCCAGGGCACATCGGCCTGACCGGGCGAGAGGGGAGCTCCCACGCTATGTATGCAGGGCACCACACGGGCGCCTTTGTCGATCTCGGCAAACACGGAACGCCCGATCCGCGCCATGATTCTCATGTTCACGACGACATAAGGCGAATCCGTCAGCTCGACCCCGACTTTGGCCATTGGCGAGCCGACAGGCCCCATGCTGAATGGCAGAACATACATCGTCCGGCCCTGCATGCATCCGGCAAAGAGGCCCTTCAGCTTCCTCTTCATCTCGAATGGTTCTTCCCAGTTGTTGGTCGGCCCTGCCGCTTCCCGCGAAAGCGAGCATATATAGGTCCGGTCTTCCACGCGAGCCACATCGCTGGCATCGGAACGCGCGTAAAAGCAACCAGGCCACAAATCCGGATTCAGCCGGGTAAACGTACCGGACTCCACCAGCTTGTCGCAGAGAAAGTCGTACTCTTCCTGGGAGCCGTCGATCCAATGGATGGCATCGGGCTTAGTGAGCTGCGCCATCTTCTCGACCCAGCGGAGAAGGTGCTTGTTTTCACTCAAAGGCCGGTCGAACGTGAGTTTTCGGGTAGAGGTCACCAAGTCACTATTCTAGGCTCCTGGCACCGGCGCGTGGGAGCGATTGTCTGCGCTCTGTTCAGCACCTTATCAATCGACTGGCGCCCGATCAGATCGCCGTTGTGCATTTCATGGAAGTCATGCTCAATCGGGTCTCATATAAGCGGGGAGTGGCTCTGTTTGAGGACGAAGAAGTCCGCGAGGAGGAAGAACGTGCGGTTGCTGAAGCCCGCGAATGGCTGAGGCACAACAAGCCCGTCCCTCACGAAGAGGTGGTCGCCGAATTCGGGTTCACCATGGCCGACTTTGAACGCATGCGCCGCACTCCTTTGCCCGAAGAGAAGAACGGCTCCAGCCACTGAAGGCAGCTACAGGTTGCGGCGAAAAAGATTGCCTGGTCCGATTCGGTTATACGCGGCTACCGGACGGTCACCTGTTTTCCGCGCAAGGCTTGCGCGATGTTTTGGGCTTCGCACGACGCCCCCAGGGTATACGCGCCGTAACCGGCTTATTTACTTAAAGGGCTAATGGTTTGATTCCGGGTAACCTAGGCATTCTATGTGGTTACTCGTATAACCTTGCTCTCAGGCTGGTCCTGCTCCACAAGGTCGTATTCAGGCTGCGCGGTGACAGCGTTCGTCAACCTTGCCCCTTCCCTTAGATTCCTCAATGCGGCAGGTCCAACCCAACACTCTTTAACTGCCGTGAACCGACTGCGGATCTCTGCTGAAAACGCAGTGAGGAGTTCCTTTGATATGGGTTCATCCCTTACCGTACCTGCCAATCCAGAGATCACTGCCGAGTCGAAGTATTTTCCGCCGGGCCTAAACACGATTGTGCCTAGGTTGTTTAGCTGATCGACCGCGAACCTAGTTCCGCCCTTTCGCTGTGGCACCCGGCGAATGTTGATTGCCGCGAGGGCGTGGCCCACCAGATAAGTCGGCTCGTGACTGGCATCGCCAGTAGCAGCCGTGCCGAGCGACTCTAGAGAGGACAGGCTTAGAATGATCGGACGCTGTTCTTCCTGGAACAGACCGCACTCCGAATACTGAAGATCGTACTTGGACTCGATGGCAGCAAGCACGGGTCGAATATCCTCAGCTGTTGCAAAAAAGCTAATTGAGGGTAGCTGCTTTCCCATCACTTCCTTTTCGGAATCAAAACCGCGTTCCCCCTGCCACCGGACCTTCGGTCATTCACTTCTGGTGGTTCCGGCTGTCGTATCCGTAGGTTTGCAGGAACGTTACGGCGCCACTTACATTGATCGCCTGCATGACCACATTGCCATTGTTACTCCAGGTCTGCCCTGTCACGCTGCTGGTTCCCGAGTAGGTGTAGGTGATGACGCCGCCGAGTCCTGCACAACTTCATCATCAAGCGCCCAGCCAGGCAGCACGAGCGCGTTTCCGCATCCCGCTTTCAAAAGACTGGCGCGGGGTATCCATCTTCTTTCGAAGTCCAGCGTCCTTTAGCAGGCGTTGTGCCGAGTTGCTCATCTGCCGCGTCGCCAGATCGAAGCCTCGCGAGTCTGTCTCCCGCATCCCTGCGAGTGCCCGGTAGTAGCCTTGCTGCCCTTCGATCTTGTGGCACCCAAGGACAAGCGCTTCCAGCACTTCCGCTCGCGCTTCCATCTGCATGATTCTGGCTCCCCAGTCGTCCAGAAACGGGGCAAGCGGAAGCAGCGTTTCCGCCGATTCCCTAAGCGCCTTGACGGGACGCAAAGGGTAGTGCCTGTGACCCTCCGCCGAGATGCCCGTGTCCTGATACACGCGAATTGCACGCGCAAAACGGCCGCGCTGGGACAGATCCTCGATCACCGGATTGGTCGCCACGTTCTTCGACCAGAAGCTCATACCCTGCTGCAGATCTCCGCGGTTGTGGGCCACCGACATCACCACTTGCAGCAGTTCGATTTCGGCGCCCGGTTCCCCGGCAACCGAATTGAGGATGGCTTCCTCGCGATCTATCTCGAGATCGATGGCAGCCTTGGCTTCCTCCGCAGACTTGTCGTCACCGAGCTCGAGAAAGCGCCCAAGAGCGCCGGCCAGAATACTCCAGTGCTCTCCGTCATGCCCACTGACGCCACGCACAACACGCCTGGAGATAGCATCGGTGCTCCACTTCCGGGCCTCCAGAGCGAAGCGCAGCATAGGCCGCAGGACCTCGGGATCCCGAACCTCCCGCCAAAGGAGTCCGCGAATTTTAGAATCCACGTCCGTGGGCACGAAGGTTGCGACTGTCGCGTGGTGACAGCTCACGCACAGGGCGAAGTAATCCTGAAGGTATTCTTCGCGAGTCAGCGCAATGTCGAGTACGTTCCGCCACGATGCCAGAACCCGCAAAAAGCCTTCCGGTCCGGAGCCTAGATTGACAAGCCGACCAGGGTCCTTAGCGGGCAACAGCGGGAGCAAAAAAGGAGCCGTGCTCCATACTTGGGCAGCGAGTGTTTCCGGAGATGTCAGGGACGGAACTCGCGGACCATTTGCACGACTGCCTTGACGTTGTCGACGGGCGTTTCCGGCAAAATGCCGTGACCCAGATTGACGATATGGCCCGGCCGCGTCCCCGTGCGCTTCAGAAGCTCCTGCACTTTGGACCGCAGTTCCGGAAGTGGGGCGAACAAGGCTGCAGGATCGAGATTGCCTTGGACTGCCGAGCGATAACTGATCTCCATCCACGCCTGATCGATGTTGACCCGCCAGTCGACGCCGATAACGTCGCCTCCGGCTGCGTGCAGCTCCTTGAAGAAACCAGCCGCTCCGGTGCCAAAGTGAATTACCGGAACACCGGCCTGGCGAATGCGTTCAATCAGAGCGCGCGAGTATTGCGCCACATACCGGACATAGTCGTCTGGTCCAAGCGCGCCTACCCAGCTGTCGAACACCTGAATGACGCGAGCTCCGGCAGAGACCTGCAAAAGGGCGAACGCTCCAAGTACGTCTACCAGCTTGCCCATCAGGCGCCGCCACAGTCCC
>JACMLA010000784.1 GCA_014379815.1 Bryobacteraceae bacterium
ACCACTGCACGTCCAATCCGTCTGCCCGACGGAACAAACGCCGTCCTGCTCGACCAAATGGCAGGGTACGAGCACCCAAAGCGCCGGCACGATATCTTTGCGGCGGTCGGCGGGAAAATTTCACGCGTCTGGTCGAAGACGGAACAACAGGGACCGTATTGGACGTCAGTTGCTGTGCGGCCCGCTGGCGCCGTGGACGAGGTGATCGTGTTTCAGTCGTTCTCGCCCGGCGGTACCGAACCTGACTCTATACAAGCCACACAACTCCGCTGGGATGCCGGGAAGAGGATGTTTCAGGAAGTGCCCGCCGCAGGTGTCAAAATGCTCGTGGCAGGCTCTTACGCAACTGTCGAAGCCGCGCGCACAGCCTTGCAAAAGGATCCCGCGTGCCTGACGGCATTCTCCGTAGTTGAGTCCCAAAAGACAAGTCTAAAAACGGGACGAAGATTCGCTTTGGCCGCCCTCACTGCTGCCGATCCGATTCCAAATGAGCAACTCGACCGCGTTGCCGCGTGCATGGCAGGTACCAGGCCACGCGTGCTCGAATACAAGTAAAATAGGGAAGCGAAACTCATGCCGGACATCAAGGACAGCGTTGGCGATGGCGGAAAGAACCTTACGCACGATGTCGCACTCGTGCAGGTGATGCTGCGCGTCGTGAAAGACGCGAAGAGCAATGCATTCCTTGCCGGCAACTACGACGGCTCTTACGGCACTGGGACCAAAACCGCGATCATGAACTTTCAAAACGAGCACAAGCTCATTCCTGATAAGAATCCCCAGGAAACGATCGGCAAAATGATCGTGAGCGGACCCTCTATTACGAAACTCAGCGCCATGCTCCCGGCAGAATACAAAGACCTTCTTGTCATGCCGAATCAGAAGACGGTTTATGTTCCCGGAACCGCCGCGGATGCCCGGGCGAGCGAAACCGCAATCTCCGCGGATACCGAGTTCGAGCCCTCGTTTCGGACCAAAGTCGCGAGCCTTGTCCGCCAGATGTTCGACACGCACAAGATTGTTCTTTGGCTTACCCCCACCGGTCGCCGGCGGACCTTTGCCCAGCAGGCAGCTGAGGTAAATACGAAAGCCGGACCCGGTGAAAGCAACCACAATTTCGGGCGAGCCGTGGACATCGGCTTCAAGGATTTCAAGTGGGTGCAGGGCGATGGCGCACTCAAAAAAGATGCTCCGTGGCTAAACTCGCTGGAGCCCGTAAAGGCAGCGGAAGCTAACGCCTTTTGGGACGCCCGCGATGCACTTGCCACGAAGCTTGGGATGTTCCGGTTGCAGTTCGAAAGGGTACACCTGCAGGCCTTCGACCAGAAAACCGTCAGCAATCAGAACTCGCTCGCTAAGCTGCTGAACACTGCCGGGACGATGCAGTGGAAAACCGCGTACCAGTCCGATCTCGGATCGGCGGGAAAACACTGGGTGAAAGTGGGTACCGCCAAGGAGATCTGGGCCCAAACCAGCAGCGTTTCCAAAGCGGACATCGCCAAAGCCCGGGCCGCCGCGACAGGCAAGGTCGTGAAGGAAACCGACATCAAGGCGGATGAGGTGACTCAAATGAAGAAGTCTCTCAAAGCCGACTTCGAAGCCGCCGACAAAAACTGGCTCAAGTGGCAGGGTGTGCCGTAGCAGAGACGGGATCCTTCCGAACCAGCAGCCTTCCCGCGCGCCTCATGAACCGGTCTTGCTCTCCTGCGCGTTGCGCGTCCATCGTGGCAAGAATCGCCACTTGTTTCTCCATCATTCTGGGGCGGTAAGCCCCCGCATCGCCCGCAAGTCCTGTCCCGATAGCTCTGAGCGCTTCTTCGAAATCTCCGAGGTGCAGCCAGGTATACGAAAGGTTTAGATTCGTCCTCGGATCGGTTGGGCTGACACGTTGAGCTTGCAGGTAAGCTTCGTGCGCATCGGTATACCGCCCTGCACAGAACAGGCAGTCGCCCAGAACATTCCAGAGCCAACTGCTGTACCACGGATTCAGCTCGACCGCAGCCTGCGCCAACTGGATCCCGGAACCGAAGTCCTTCAACTCGAGCCCCACAAACTCAGCCGCTTCTCCCAGTACCCGCCAGTCCCGGGGAGACCTCGCCACCGCCGTCCGATAGCATTCCAGCGCCGGACCTTTTCTCCCCGCATTCGAGTGATCGCGCCCCTCAGCAAGCGGCGATTCGAACAGATTCTGAGAATCCGCAGAAAACCGATTCTGAAAACATTCAAACGTCAAAGGCAATTCTGAACGAACCAACAGGCGGGAATGAATAGACCGTTCGGCATCGGCTGCCGGGGTTTCCACACTCCAGCTATTCAGAGAGAGTATCGTGTCGAGTAGCGGGAAATTCAGGCCCTGCGCGGTTGTCCGTCCGAATCTCTGCGTGGCTGAGTACGCGAAACTCTGCTCCGGGGTGGTCGGACCATAATCGTTAATCAGGACAAAGCCGCCGTCATGCATCATCGTCCGGAGCTCCAATAGAAAGTCGATCGCGCCGGTGTTCACCAACACCTGTTCTGTATCCGCGGCGTGGGTGAGCGCGCCTTCAAGATACTGCCGTTCCCCTGAGTTATTCAGGGGCTTGAACGCGGCTTCAACGTCGAACAGCGATGCGAGTGGAAGGAGGCGTCGATACTCGCCCGCGTCTTCCTCAACGGCTATCTTTTGTATTTCGGGAGCCGTCAGATCTGTGTATTGCTGCAGAAGACCGGCGTCGTTTATGAGGTGAGTGCGAACCTGCAGTTCCTCCACCGCATCTCTGTTACGTCGGATGACCTTCGACGAGAGCAC
>JACMLA010000785.1 GCA_014379815.1 Bryobacteraceae bacterium
CTCGCGCACGCCGGATAACGTCTTCCCGGTCATCTTCGAACTGGCTCGCATCCAGATGGCAATGGGAGTCGACCAGATTCACTTGAGGCGCGCACCGGGCTGAATGTCCTCAAGAAATCCGGTGAGCACAGGAGGGCCGTCGGGCAGGGAAGCGGCCACGATCATCCCCTGGGAAGTAATGCCTCGCAACTTGCGCGGCTCCAGATTCGCAACGATGACGACTTTGCGGCCGATCAGCTGGTCTGGCTGATACGCTTTCGCGATCCCGGCAACGATACTCCGGGGCTCCGCTTCCCCGATGTCAACGTGGAGGTGCAGCAGCTTGTCGGCACCTTTTACCGCTTCTGCAGTCTTGACGACTCCCACGCGGAGATCGACCTTGCCGAAGTCGTCGATGGTGATCGGTTCGGCCACTGGCGCGATCGCTGCCGGAACGGCACTCTCCGGCTGCTCAGTTTCGGGCTTCTTCCCAACCAGCTCGTTCTGGCGGGCTGTTTCGATTTTTTCCAGTTCCTGCATTTTCTCGATCGCGTTCTTTGCGTCAATCCGAGGGTAGAGCGGTACCACTTCGGCAACGGTCTGCCCTGCCGGAAGGAGTCCGCACTGAAGGTCTGCAAACCGAACTTCACTCAGGGGCTGTTGCATTCCAAGAAGCTGCCAGATCTTCAGCGCGCTGTCCGGGAGAACAGGGTAAACCAGAGCCGTGACGATCCGCAAGCAATCGGCGGCGGTGTACAAGACGCGGTTTAAGCGCTCCTGCGCTTCAGGAGACGCGTCTTTATTCAGCTTCCACGGTTGCTCAGCGACGATGTATCCATCCAGCTTTGCGATCAATGACCAGATAGTCTCCAGCGCCCGCGAGAACTCGAACCCTGCGTACAGCTGACGCGTTTGGGTAACCACGTCGGCGACAGGTATCTCGCAATGCGACTCGGGGACCACGCCGCCACGATACTGATGAATCATGCTCAGCGTCCGGCTGACCAGGTTACCCAGACCGTTGGCAAGATCCGAGTTGTACCGCGTTACCAGCGCGTCGTAGCTGAAGCTGCCATCCCGTCCAAAGACAATCTCGCGCAGCAGGAAGTAACGCAGAGCGTCGATACCCACCACGCTTGTAATGGGTGTGGCACGGACGATGTTGCCCCGCGACTTACTCATCTTGTCGTTCTCAAACAGCAGCCAGCCGTGCGCAAAGATTCTCTTCGGCAAGGGTAGACCAGCCGCCATAAGAAATGCCGGCCAGTAGATCGCGTGGAACCTTACGATCTCCTTGCCGATTAAGTGCAGGTCCGCAGGCCACAGGTCCTTGCCTTCCACCGCGCTCATGTAGGTCGAGAGTGCATCGAACCAGACATAGAAAACATGATTGCCTTCCACCGGCAGCGGAATGCCCCACTTGATTGTGGTACGGCTGATAGACAGATCACTCAGACCCTGCTTCATAAACGCAAGCACCTCGTTGCGCCGGGTCTCAGGCAGAATGAAGTCGGGCTGGTCCTGATAAAGCTTGAGCAGGCGTTCGGTGAACTCAGAAAGTTTGAAGAAGAAGTTCTCTTCTGTGACTGTCTCCGTGATGCGACCGCAGTCCGGGCAAGGGTCCCCGGGCTTGGCGTCGTTTACATACAACTCGTCAAAAACGCAGTACTGTCCGGTATAGGAGCCCTTGTAGACGTATCCGTTGTCGAGGCAGCGCTGGAACAGATTCTGCACGACACGGGCGTGCTGAGCACTGGTGGTGCGCTGGAAAAAATCGACGTTCAGACCCAGAGATTGCCACTGCGTCCGGAATTCGTTGGAGACCGTGTCTGTAAACTCTGCCGGGGTCTTGCTTGTTGTCGCGGCGGCACGTTCGATCTTCTGGCCATGTTCATCCGTTCCCGTCGTCAGGTAGGCATCATTGCCCTCCATGATCTGAATACGCTTAATCGTGTCGGCAGCAATGGTCTTGTAGGTGTGCCCAATATGCGGCGCGGCATTGACGTAGTAGATCGGAGTCGTGATGTAGTACTTGCTCATTTCGGTCTCGCTGCAAGGGCTGCGGCGGTTGCTTCCATCAGGATCTGCCTTAGAGGAATACCGTTCTCCGAAGCGAGCCGGCTGCAGTCGTCATACTCCGGAGAGATCGCACCGGTCTCCGCAACTTTAATGCGGACGCGACCCTGTGGAAGATTTACTTCCATCATCTCCCGCTGTAACACCCGCCTTTCGGCATCGTAGAACCGGAGGCCCAGAGTTGTGGTTTCCGCGAAGACGATGTCTCCCAGTCTCTCGCGGTCTTCCGGCTTAGCGATCACGGACAGTATGGTTCCAGGACGATTCTTCTTCATGTGCACCGGAGTCAGCGTCACATCCAGCGCACCTGCCTCCAGCAGGCGGTCCATCGTGTGGCCGAGTACCTGCGGAGTTGTGTCGTCGATGTTTGCTTCGAGCACGGAAATTTTAACCGATTCGAGTGCTCCGGTCGCCTCTCCAATCAATGCACGAAGAACATTGGCATGCTCCGGGAAGTCACGGTCTCCGGCGCCGTAACCGGAAGCTGTGATCTTCATCGCAGGCATTGCGCCAAACCCTTTGGAGAGACGCGCCAGAATTGCCGCGCCTGTCGGCGTTGTCAGCTCCATGGCCGGGCCCCGGGCATACACCGGTATCCCTGTCAGCAGATCTGCTGTGGCCGGTGCGGGAATCGGCAGGATGCCATGCTCGGTATTCACCGTTCCTGACCCTGTGTTCACAGGACCGCTGTAGATCTGATCCACGCCCAGATCCTGCAGGCAGAAGCAGGCGCCCACAATGTCGCAGATGGAATCGACCGCACCGACCTCGTGAAAATGAACCTTCTGCAATGTCGTTGCGTGCATGCGGGCCTCGCTTTCGCCAAGCCTCAGGAACACCGCTTTCGCGTTAGCCTTGACCGTGTCGGGAAGCCTGGAATCGTCGATGAGTTTGTCGATGTGATGCAGGTGGCGGTGAGCTTTCTGTTCCGGCGAATCGACGTGAAATTTGGTAGCTGCTATGCCTTTGCGCTTTGTCTTCTCCGCCCGGAACGTGGCGCCGGTCCCCAGAGAGGTCAATGCCTCGTTCAATGCATCGAAGTTCGCTCCAGCATCGAGGAGAGCACCAACGGTCATGTCACCGCTGATTCCGGAAAACGCGTCAAAGTAGCAGATTCTCATTGGGTCCTGTGAACAGAAAGGCGTGGCTTTCTGGATTATCCCAAACGGGGCGAAAGCAACTGCGGAAGAATCACGCCGGACGGACCGCGCAAGGTGTGATGGACCACATCGGAAACGTCGGTCTCTTCGGGATTGACCTCGATAACAGTCGCTCCGGAGCTTGCCGCGAGTGGCACCAGAGAGGCTGCCGGATGCACCGCGGCGGACGTTCCGGCTACCAGAAACACATCGCAGGCCAGTGTTGCCGCAAGGGCCTGATCGAACACTTCCGGTGGCAGTACCTCACCAAACCAGACAACAGCAGGCCGTAGCATACCCCCGCAGCTCTGGCACTTTGGCGGAAGATCCGGAATGCGTTCCCTGCGGTCTTCTTCTTCCTTCGCGCAAGTTAAGCAGCGGGTGTGCCAGATGCTTCCGTGCAAACGCAACACGTCAGGCGAGCCCGCTCTCTCGTGCAGGCCATCGACATTCTGGGTGATCAGAGTAAAGCCTGTTGACCGCTTAGCGAAGTCTGCGAGCGCATAGTGGCCGGGATTTGGGGAAGCTTCGGCCATCTGCGATCTTCGCCAGTCGTACCATTCCCAAACCTGTTTCGGGTCGCGGGCGAAGCCCTCGGGAGTCGCGAGATCCTCTGAGCTGAAGCCTCGCCACAGGCCTCCCCAGGAACGGAACGTCGGCACTCCGGACTCAGCGGAAATCCCGGCACCGGTTAGTACCGCGACACGCTTTGCACCGGCTACTGCCTTACGTGCGGCTTCAAGATCCATGCACGTCAATGCTACAACGGGAGGCTTCGCCTATTCGTTACTATTCGAGTATGAATCCCGAGCAAATGCGATCGGAATGGAACCAGCGGGCCAAAGAAGATGCCCACTTCTATGTTGCGTTCGGGCGCCAACAGCAGACTGAAGAAGAGTTCCTCGCGACCGCCGATGAGGTAGTTCCCGGATTCGAAAAAGAGTTTGTGCGCTTACCGGCCTCGAAAACCGCGGACCGTAGTGCACTTGAGATCGGATGCGGTCCCGGCCGCCTGATGCTTCCCATGTCAAAGCACTTTGGTGAGATTCACGGCGTGGACGTGTCGGAGGAGATGCTGGAACTTGCCCGAAAACGCCTGGCGTCCGTGCGAGGTGCGCAGGTCCACATCACTGCTGGCTCCGACCTGAGCATGCTAGGCGACGACTACTTCGATTTCGTATATTCGTATACTGTTTTTCAGCACATACCCAGTAAAGACATTGTGCTTAGCTACCTCGCCGAAGCGCAGAGGGTTCTTAAGCCAGGCGGCGTTCTGTGCTGTCAAATCCGGGGAATCGCCCCCATTCCATCCGAGTTGATCCGCGGGTCCGAAACGTGGACAGGCTGCTGGTTTGCTCCTGAAGAAATGGCCGAATTCTCGCGTCGGCACCGTTTTCCTCTTGTCGCAATTTCCGGATTGCATACGCAGTATATGTTCACGACATTTCGAAAACCGGTGTCTACGGCAGGGGAAGAAGTCCGGATGCGTGCGACGGTGAAAGCCGTCACTTCGGCCATCGGTGCCGGGGTTCGCATCCCGCAAAGGGGCAGGGAAGCCGCGGTTAGTCTATGGCTCGACGGCATGGCAGAGGACGCAAGCCTCACGGACTATCCTGTTCGCTTCGATGGACAGGAGCAACTGGGGTGCTATCTGTCTCCCGTGACTCAGGAAGGCGGCTGCCAGATGAATTGTCGTCTGCCGGACGCGACGCAGCCTGGGCCCGTACGAGTGGAGCTCTTCTTTCATCAAAACGCACTGCCGGAGCCGCACGAAGTCATCGTAGAACCTGCCTCAGCGTATGCTCCCAGAGTTCTTGACGTGACCGATGGGATCAACCTCACATCCCATTACAGAGTCGAGATGGGCGGCGCAAAAATCTTGATGGAGGACATCAGGGATCCCGCGGCGATCGGGTTCCAGATGGCAGGGCAATCGGTCGTCGGCTTGCAGTTTGAGTCAAAAGACCCTATCACAGCAACCTACGAGTTTGCCTTCCACCTGCCTCACGATGCGCCACGGGGACCGCAGAGCCTGCGTATTCTCAATGCTGGTCAGGAGTGGGCGAGTGTCGACGTAGACGTCGTCTGATTGCGAACGCGACCACTCCGAACGTCACAGCGAGGCTGCCGGCGCTGGCGAGCTTAAGTTCCCGACCGCCGTCATATTCGAGGTCGATGCGGCAAGGTCCGGCACAGGCGGGGCGAATCACCAGAAAGCCCAGACCGTCGGCTCCGGTGGGAACCGGCCTGCCATCGACAGAGGCAATCCATCCCGGGTGATATGTGGTCTGTACGCTGACGACCTGTCCCGGACCACCACCAGGATGTTCGACCGTCGCCGCGTGGCGGTTCAACCAGGTCCACTTTGCCTCCGATATCGCGCTGTCGTTTATCGCAGCCACATAGGCCTGCGTCTCACCAGAGTCGAGTCCATTCTCCGGCTGATGCTTCACTAGGGCCTGCTCGGGGACCGCGTGCGCGAGAGACTTCGATCTCGCGGGCACCTCGTAAATTGTGTCGTCTCCTTCGCGCCAGAGCACTTTCAATACGCCTTCGAATTTGCGGGGATTCACAAAGGGTTTGTAAAACTCCGCACTCTGTGGTCCGGGAACCGACACCGCATGCGCTCCCAGGGCCTGCAGCCATAGCGTACTTAGCTGGGTATCGCGATCGCCGGCATCCATGCCGGTGTACACAGTAAACGTCGCAATGCGCATGACCTGGTTCGGCAGCATCGGATCATGACCGCCATGCAATTGCGGTGTGTCGGTAAAAATATTGAAGTAAAACGAGTATGCTCCCCCAATCATCACCCGCTGCCCATTCCTGTTGCGGTCCACCCAGGTGGCGATTCGGTAAGCTGCCGTCTTCGTGATATCGGTCGATTGTATGATGCGTCGGGCGTATCGGACATTGTGGGCGAGCAGCACAACACACGACACAGCCAGCACGACTGTTGACGCTTTTCTCACCAGCTCAAACCGGGTTTCGCGGAGCCACAACTCGGCACAGAAGACGAGTGCGAGGCAAATTCCAAGGTCCATCGCGATCTGATAGCGATGGGGTTGCGGCACGATGTTTGCGTGGAACCATGTCCCGGCGATCACGATGGAGAACATCCACCATGCGTACAGGACGAAGAATCGCAGATGCGGCTCTTGCCTGCGTGTCAGCAACCAGATCGTAGCGGCAACGATGAACGTGATACTCAGGGCAGCGAGCGACGCCGCATTGAAACGAAAATCCCCGTCGACCGAGGGAGAGTTCACCCGGATCGCGGCTATAACGGAAGTTGGAAACAAGGGGGAAACCCACACGTACGCGAGCAGGCCGATCGTTCCCATTAAAACGATGTTTCGAATCAAGCGGTCCGTTCGCACGGTAGCCAGCAGACAGCTGAAAGCCACGACAAGTATCGTGGCGGCGAAGGCGTTGGCCAGTACCGCGAGGCCAGTAAACAGGCCCGTCAGGACCCGGTCTGACCAGCGTTCCCTGTGCAGAACCAGGTACGCAAACAGCAGTGCCAGGGGGATTAGCGCCATCGACGCGATATGAGGACCTTCTCCGTAGTAGGCGAGAATCTGCAGTCTCCGCAGGTTCCAGCCGCTGCCAAGGTCATAGCGAATCATAGGTACCAGCCACGCGCCGGGCGAGGTGAGTGAGAAAATCAGAGCCGCGATAAAGCTGGTGTGCCGCTTCCCTGTGAGCGTATGCGCGAGGGCATAAACCGCAACCGGTCCAAGGCAGAAAAAGACTGCGCAGACCTGGTGGAAAGACAACGCGGCCGACACGCCGGCCAGGCGACTCCACGCACCTACGATGATGTGCAGCAGAGGCAGATAGGTGTGCTGGAAGGGGAGACCACAATCCCAGTGCGGCCACCACAGCAAGTCGAACGGATGAGCGGCGATCTGTCTGGCAATTGCGATGAAGGTGCCTTCGTTGGAGTGCAGCCACGCGGAATACTCCACCCGGAAGAGCTTTTCGGCCAGCAAGACATTCAGGCAAACAAGAACTAAGGGATAAGTGAGAGAGGTCTTCAAGGCTTGATCCGGAATGCTGCGAAGGCAGTCATTGCAATGCAAACGAGCGCGAGCGTGAGCGTCATGTAGAGCAGCAGGGGAACGTATCGAAACTCGACCGTGTGGCGACCCTGGGGCACGACAACCGATTGCAGGAAGCCATAAGCCTCGTCCAGCGCGGACTCCTTGCCGTCTACCCAAACGACCCAGCCCGGAAACCACACGTTGGACAGAACGACCAGACCGGGGCAACGCATGTCGACCTGTAGCAATGTCCGGGAGGGAGTCATCTCTGCGATTTTCACGTCATCGGACGCCCCTGCCCCGCAACTCACGATCTCGTCATTTCTAAACTGCCGGGAGACCGGAGCATCCGTGCGGAGCCGCTCCTTTGGTTGTTGCATGAATCTGGCGAACTCGTCGTTACCTTGCACCAGAGTAGTCTTGTGAACTGTCCAGGCTCGTGGAAAAGGTGTTGCTTCGAGGTAGGCGTGTGTGCCTGACGGGCTTGTGAACGCAATGGGCTGATCGGCCGCGCGAGGTTTGCTGGCAACGTAGTATTTCACGCCGAGGAGCTCCCAAATATGCGGTCCCGGCGCCTGAAGAATGCTGGTAAGGGGACTCACCGTACCGCCGCGCTCGTCCAGATTATGCCAGTCTCCGAGGTTCCACGGCACGTCTTGCTGATTTCTTTCGATTCTCTGGTGTCCTGTGTTCTGTTGCAGAAACCCGGCGAGGTCATCGTGCGACGAAAGCTTGCCGAGAAACCCCCAGCCATGCTCTTCATGACGGAAGTTAACTCCGGTCACCGTCCCTGTTTCAAGCAGGATCAGGGCCACCACACAAAGCTTTGCCGCTCTCCAGCTAAGGCGTTCCGATGCGAACAGGTGCAGCGTTATCGCCAGCGCGGCAGAAGCCATGGCGGCTAGTGCGAAGACGGTGGATCCGGTCTCGGTTACGGAATCCGACGCCAGCATCGAACGAGCTAAGAGCATGAGGAAGGTAAGCCCGCTGAATCCCGCGAGGCAGTAAAAGATCTTTCTCAGAGTCGCCTTGTTGGAGAGCCTTAGGCTAAGGAGAGAATCCAGTCCGACAGCGGCAAGAACAGCCATCGCGAGGTGGACCATGCTG
Source organism: Bryobacteraceae bacterium (assembly GCA_014379815.1). The sequence goes on from JACMLA010000785.1 coordinate 8,348, forward strand.
ATGGCAAATGCCAGATTGCGGGACTTGTCGAGCGTCGGCACAAGGGCGTACAGGATGCCATGAAACCCGGTGTGCTGGCCAAAGGAGAACAACAAAAAGAACACGGCAACGATCAGCAGCGCACGACTGATGAGATTGCTGCCAACGCTTAAGGAGCCTGCGATCGCGAGTACAAAGACGGTAATGCCTATGTAAACCGCTACATATCCGTACAAGTGAGGGATGATCAGGCCAAGTGTCTGGGCAGGAGGAAGGCCGAACTGCATGTGCGCGGTGTACTGAACCTGCTGTCCAAACTCGACTGGGCTTTTTGTGCCAACCCAGCGAAGCGACCTCATGTAGAACTCCTGTGAGGACAGGATTTGAGGGGAAGCGACAAGCAGTGTCAACGCGCCGAAAACTAAGAAGGGGATCACCGACTGGCGCCAGGCTGCCACGGCGGACAGAACGCCCGTTATCCAGATCAGTCCTGCAGCGATGGCAATAAAGGTCGGGATCTGGTGATGTCCGCTCCAGAAGGAGATGCCCAGCATGCACCCTGCGATAGCGGCGCTGACCAATGGCCTTCTTCTTTCAACCGAGCGAAAAACGAACAGGAACACCAGAGGTGCCATGATCGCACCGTTGATCATTTGCGGCCATGCGGTGTTCCCAACGAAGCCACCCAATCCGAAGGTCACGCCCGCCGCGACGGAGGCTGTTGGCGA
>JACMLA010000786.1 GCA_014379815.1 Bryobacteraceae bacterium
AAGATTCAGGGCGCCTGCTGCGTATGTACGAGGAAGGCCTGAACGGATACACCTACCTGGAAGACGCCGCAGAGGCAAGGTAGTCAGACACCGCGGCAGGCGTGAGCATGGGAACGAACCTCTCGCCTGCCGTTCATCTCACACAGCCAGGGTCAGACCGGATCTGTGTCGCCGTTTGGAAGCAGAGGCTTCTTGTGTTTTGGCTTCGCTGACGGGTCCTTAGGCTGAATAGGTCTGGATGCTTTTACGATGCCTACCCTCTCCCGGGCAATGGCGCGAACTTCCTTGCTTTGATCGAACGTTTTCTTTTTCGTCGCCATACCCGCGATGATACCCGCTTTGCAACGAGGAGTGCGAGACTTGCGCCTTAAACCGACGTGACGGCGGCGCTGACGGGCCTTGAGCCAACTGGAATCATCGTGAATAGCGCAGCGGTCTTGCTGCGGCCTGGCCTCAAACCAGCGACACGAATCACCGCCATGTCCCCTGAGCTCTCATTCAGCACCAGTGCATATTCACTATCCGGCGTAACCGCGACGTATCCCGGACCTGCACCAACGGCAGTAACCGCCATGACTCGCCTGCGAGTGATGTCCAGAATGCTCACGTCTCCGGCCTGAGGGCTAGTGACAAACAAGTGGCTGTAGGTAGCCGCCATGGCGCCGGGCCTGCTCGCCGCCAGCACGGTTTCGGCAACTTCGGGGACGTAGTACGGAAATACCACCACAACCGCGTCCCGGCCCTCCCCAGTGATGAACAACTGCCCTCCATTGGGATGAAAACAGAAGTGATCCGGTCTGACAGCCAGAGGCAGTCGTACCACGATTCCGCCGCCAGGTGAGTCGACAACAGTCAGTTGTTGCCTCTCGCGGCTGGCGACAAGGACCGAGCGACCATCACTGCGGAAGCGTATCGATCCAAGCTCTCCGCCCAGCTCCGCCACTTTTCCGGAATGTCCTGTTTTTAAGTTGAGCAACACGACTGTACCGGCGCGACCATCGGCAACGGCTGCCTGGCCGATCCAGTCACCGTTGGAATAGTAGGCTCCCACGTCAAAGGCGGTAACAGAGCCAGTCAAGCGGATCGCAGAGGTTACCCGTAAGGGATCGAAAGCCACCCGGAGCAATCGCTTTCCTGGACCACTGAGAACCCAGATGCAGCCGCCACCGGGCTCGGTAAGCATTGTGGTCGCTTCCCCTCCCAGCCACAACTTCTTCGTGACCGAAAGTTTGGCCGCGTCGATTTCATATATCTTGCCCGAGGCAGGAGCGAGCGCGTAGATCAATGGTTTCGATGGGTGCGCGAGGATCTCGGTCGGCGAATCGCCCAGAGCGATATGTTTGGCAACCGCGAAAGCCGTCAGGTCGACGGCAGCAACGGCTTTTCCGTCCTGATTGGCAACGAAAGCGTATCCGTTATAGCCGTCGCCACGTTGTCTGCGGCAGCCCGCGACAGCGCCGGCACTACCCGCGACAGCGCCGGCACTAAGAGATATATGAGCAAACTCGCGACGGGAGATCACTGGAGCTACCAACTCAGTATAGTTGTCAATACGACTCCCGCTGGAAAAGCGGTCGGTTCACAACACTCGCAAATGCCAGTAAAACCAAGAGTTTTGGTGGACCGTCCCCACGCGCTGTGCTAACCTGGGTGGTATTGGAGACAGTCACGGCAGCTCTGCCGGAACACACTCCTGGTACCCCACCCGATGAACCTACGTTCGCTCTTCAGCCTGTTTTCTTCTGACCTTGCGATCGACCTTGGTACCGCAAACACCCTCGTTTTTGCGAGGGGTAAAGGCATCGTGGTTAACGAACCTTCGATTGTCGCTATCAACAAGAATACCGGTGAAATCGAGGCTGTTGGAAAAGAAGCCAAAGAGATGCTGGGGCGGACCCCCGGCAATATCGTCGCGATCCGGCCCATGAAAGACGGCGTGATCGCCGACTTTAAAGTCACCGAACGAATGCTCGGCTACTTCATCCAGAAGGCACATGGCCGCAAGATGCTGGTCCACCCCCGGATTGTGATCGGTGTGCCGAGCGAGATCACGCAGGTAGAAAAGCGCGCGGTGATTGACTCGGCGTACCGGGCGAAAGCCAGCGAGGTCCATCTGGTGGAGCAGGCGATGGTAGCAGCCATCGGTGCCGGACTCCCCATCACGGAGCCGTCGGGAAATATGGTGGTGGACATCGGTGGAGGTACGACCGACGTAGCCGTCGTTTCGCTTTCCGGTATCGTTTACTCGAGGTCGGTCCGGGTGGCGGGAAACGAGATGGACGATGCCATCATGCAGTATCTGAAGCGGAAGTACAATCTCCTGATTGGCGAACGGACAGCGGAACAGATCAAGATCACCATCGGATCTGCCTACCCTCTGGACCGACCCATGACGATGGAGATCAAAGGCCGGAATCTGATTGAGGGCGTCCCTAAGACTGTCACCATCGACGACACGGAAATCCGGGAAGCGCTTTCCGAGTGCATCGCCACAATCATGAACGCGATCCGCGTTGCTCTCGAACGTACCCCCCCCGAGCTCAGTGCGGACATCAGCGACAAAGGAATCGTTCTCACCGGTGGTGGAGCACTGATCAAGAATCTGGACCGCCGCATCCGGGAAGAGACCGGCCTTCCGGTTTCGATCGCTGAAGATCCCCTGGCGTCAGTTTGTCTCGGCACAGGAAAGATGCTTACTGATTTCAAGCTGCTTCGCCGCATCGCTATCGAATAGCAGGCATCGCCGGAATTTATTCCGGGCTATCGGGAAAACAGAGTCTAATGGAAGCCTTGCTCAACCGCTACCGGAATCTCACCATTCTGCTGCTTGTGATTCTGGCGCAACTTGTTTTGCTGGCCTACCAGGTCAAAAGCAATCAGGACGTCCGGCTGATTCGCGTCTGGGCAGTCACTGCCGTTACTCCAATGGCTCGAGTTTTAGAGTTCCTGCGCGAACACACCATCGGTGTGGCGGAGAACTACTTCGTACTGGTCAACGTTCGAGCGGAAAACGAACGCGTCAAGGCGGAAAACGGCCGACTCAAGATTGAAAATCAGTTCCTGAAAACAGAACTGCAAACTGCTGACCGTGCGCAAGCCCTCGCCAGCTTTCAGCAGCGCACTCCTTCCCGTACATTGCCCGCGCGAATCATCGGGACAGGAACGGGAGCGGATTCCCGGGTTGTCTTTATAGACCGCGGTTCCGGCAGCGGAATCCTGCGTGGAATGGCCGTGATCACGCCCGAGGGAATTGTCGGCAAGGTTCTCGCTTCCTACCCAACAGCGTCTCAGGTTTTGCTGATCACCGATCCAACATTCGCGGCGGGTGTGATCTCGGACAAAAATCGTATACACGGCACCGTGAAAGGGATCGGACAAAGCAAGGTGATGGTAGATCACGTGCAAAACGAAGAGAAGGTTGAGGTCGGCGAAACCTTCTATACTTCCGGTGATGACCGGATCTTTCCAAAAGGCATGCCAGTAGGCCGCGTGACCGTGGTCCGCGAAGGTCGGGCAGCATTTAAAGATATCTTCCTGGTGCCTGCCGGATTCGGGCAGGGTCTTGAAGAGGTTCTGGTTGTCATCGAAGGCGTCAATGGCACCATTCCAGACCCGCAGGCAGAGAAGAATTCCGCGAATCCGGAAGTCTATTTGCAGCCGCAAGCTCCGGTCACAACGTCTGCCCCAGGCACTGGCGCACCAGTCGCGGAATCGACCGGAACTACCGCGAGTTCCACCGCAAATCTGACTACCGATGCGGACCGCGTCAGAGAAAAGTATAAACAGATCGGTGAGCAGCAGGGCATCAAGTTCGGCGAAGGCAACAAGATTGCCGACTTTAATGCGCCTCTGGTAAGAAGCGAGACCTCACCTCCGAAACCAGTTCCCGCGAAACCCGCTCCTGCGAAGCCCTCTGCAGCCAAACCGTCTGCGGCACAGCCAGCGCCGGTAAAGCCCCAAGGGCAAACCTCCCCGGTACCATGAGCGACTTCACGTCGGAACACCTGATGTCCGACGCGACAATTCGCCGGACTCGGGAGCGGAAACGCCTGCGCCCTCTGGCGCTGATCGTGGTACCGCTGGTCGCCATCCTGTTTCAGGTCTATGTACCTCGTTTTTTCCAGTATCTGGGATATCTGGAACTCCCGCTTCTTGTGACTGTCTACTATGCGCTGATGAACCGCAACCCGATTCCAGCGTTGTTGTTCGGCTGCGCCGTAGGACTGGGGCAGGATTCGCTTTCGCATCAGCCTCTCGGCATGTTTGGCATCGTGAAAACGCTGGTTGGATATTTCGCAGCAAGCGTCAGTATGCGATTCGACGTCGATAACCCGGTCCTGCAGTTCATACTGGGGTTCTTCTTCTTTTTCTTCCACCAGTTTTTCTACTGGCTGCTGTCCCGCGCACTTCTCGGCTTGCAGATACAGTTCGACCTGTAGCAAACATTAATTTTCGCCTTGTTGAATGCAATCGCGGCCGTCCCTTTGTTCGTCTTACTTGATAAGCTAAGGGAGTAGCTCTCCTTGATTTACCACGTCCCAACTGAAGCGGAAACCGAGAAAGAACGGGTAGAACAGCGCCGGTTCCGCCGGGACGACGTGTCTCAGGCTTCGGGAAAGATTGCGTTTTTTCAGTACATTTCCGTCGGATTATTCCTGTTCCTGATTTCCGGGTTCTGGCGGCTCCAGATCGAAAGCCCGGAAGTTTATAGCGAACAGGCAGACCGTAACCGCATCAAGTCCATCCCGATTCTCGCCGCACGTGGCAAGATTCTGGATCGCGACGGTCGCGTCATTGTCGACAATCACTCGTCGTTCAGCCTGATCCTGTCTCGGGACAACCTGAAACAGGAGCACCTGCGGCCCATTGCTGAGGGGCTGAATATGGACTATGAGGATCTGGTGGCACGCGTTCACCGCTTCCGCAAACGTCCAACATACGAAGCGATCGTTATCAAAGAAGAGCTGACCCCGGCTGAGATGGCATTCGTCGAATCGCATCAGGATCCCGGTACGTTTCCGGAACTGGAGCTGATTCATGCACAGCGCAGGCTGTACCCGAAAGATGGACTCGGCGCACACATGATCGGCTACGTCGGCGAGGTCAGCGAAGCGGAGCTGAACACGGCGGAATTCATCGACTACGAGCCCGGCGATGTTGTAGGAAAGCAGGGTCTGGAGCGCGAGTATAACAAGCAACTGATGGGCGTGGACGGCCAGCGGCAAGTCGTGGTGGACAAGCTGGGCATGCCTCGCAAAGTCATTGGCGACAAGCCTGCTGTCCCCGGGAAAAATCTGCAACTCTCCATCGACCTGGATCTGCAGGCGGTGGCCGAACTGGCGCTGCAGGATCGTCGCGGCGCGGTGGTCGCACTCGATCCCCGCTCGGGTGAAGTCCTGGCAATGGTGAGTCGGCCGGCGTATGATCCGAATCGCTTTGCGGGGCGTATCCGGAGCAAGGACTGGAAAGAGATTCTCGACAATCCCGATAAGCCTTTGTTGAACCGCGCGACGCAGTCCCGGTTAGCCCCGGGATCCACATTCAAGCCAATCATGGCCCTCGCTGGGCTGGAGAGTGGAGCTCTGACGGAGGACTTTAAAGTTCACTGTGCCGGTGGAGCAAGCTTCTACGGGCGACCCTTCAAGTGTCATAAGCGAGGCGGCCATGGCACGGTAGCTCTGAATCGTGCAATCGCTGGCTCGTGTGACGTCTTCTTCTACACACTCGGCAATAAGATGGGCATAGACACCATCGCAAAGTACGCCGAAATGTCAGGATTTGGAAGCAAGAGCGGAGTCGACCTGCCTCATGAATCCGAGGGCCTGGTACCTTCCACGCGCTGGAAGATGCGGACCTTTCGTCAGAAATGGTACGCAGGCGAAACTATCTCGGTGGCAATTGGTCAGGGTGCGCTGGAAGTATCTCCGATCCAGCTGGCGCGGTCCATTGGCGGCATTGTGACCGGGGGCGTGTGGCAGGTTCCCCACATTGCCATGGAAGCGGCTGGGCGGAGCGAAGCTCATCGGGAAAACATCGGGGCGGACACCGTGATGCAGATCATCAACGGGATGTACTCGGTAGTGAACGAGGGCGGCACGGCTCCGATGGCGAGGCTTCCAGGCATTTCCCTTAGCGGCAAAACAGGCACGGCTCAACTAGCTTCCAACGACGTTCTGAAAGGGACCGCGCTCGGCAGAACGATGAAGGATAACGGCTGGTTTGTCGGGTTTGCACCTCGTGAGAATCCGGAGATCGTCGTCGTTGCACTGATTGAAGCCGGTCTGCATGGTACAACGGCCGCTATACCGGTGCGTGATGTAGTAAAGGCCTATTTCGATAAGAAAGCGCGTGCGGTTCCCAGAGAGCGGCTGGCGAAGCTTCCGTCGCTCGACCCGCGTGCAGCCGCCGTTGAACTGCTAGACCAGATTACTCCTCACAGCCCCACGAAGCCAGCTTTCCGGCAAAGCGCTCTCATCGCCAGACTCGGCGAACGCAGGATGGAGGCTGTCTCGTGGCCGTAGCACCCTATCGGTCCATTCGTGAGATCGATTGGCCTCTTCTGCTGATCACGCTTGCGGTCTGCGCTCTTGGAGTGCTGCAAATTTATAGCGCAACACTTGACACCGTTTTTAAGGACGCCTGGTCAAGGCAGGTGCTCTACATCTTCGCGGGGCTCGTCCTGTTCTTCATCATGAGCCGCATCGACTATCACACACTACTGGGTCACAGCTATCTGTTGTATGGTCTGGCGATAGTGGGACTGGTTGCTGTGTTCGTAATCGGAACTGTAGCCGGAGGTGCACGTCGGTGGATTCCGCTTGGTGCGGGCTTCAAGCTCCAGGTTTCTGAATTTGTGAAGATCGTGCTCGTCCTGGTGATAGCACGGGTTCTAACGGAATTGAAGCGCAATGAACTGGACTGGAGAGACTTGCTCCGTCTTGGCGGATTAATTGGAGTACCGTTTCTGCTGGTTGCGCGCCAGCCTGACCTCGGCACTGCTCTGACTTATCTGCCAGTTCTTGGAGTTGGCATCCTGCTCGCTGGCCTGCGCTGGAAGTACATTGCCGTCATTGTGCTGGCCCTCGCCGTGACACTACCGGCAGGCTGGTATGTGCTGCACGATTATCAACGGGCGCGTCTCACGACATTCCTCGATCCCTCCCAGGACCCAAAGGGCAGTGGATATCAGGTAATTCAATCGATGATCGCCGTCGGACACGGCGGCATGTGGGGCCAGGGACCGACCAAAGGTACTCAGACACAGTTACAGTTCTTACCGATTTCTCATACCGATTTCATCTTTTCGTCATTCGCTGAGGAACATGGATTCGTGGGAGTTGTTGTAGTATTGGGTTTGTATTTCCTTCTGCTGATGCAGATCGTACAGAACGCGCAAACAGCATCGGACAACGCTGGCATGTATGTCTGTATGGGAGTGGCAGGAATTTTGTTGTTCCACGTTCTGGTGAACGTGGGAATGGTGGTTGGCCGAATGCCAGTCACCGGAATCCCACTGCCGCTGATGAGTTCGGGCGGTTCCAATACGCTTTCAGTTTTTATGTTGCTGGGGCTCGTGAACAATGTCAGGCTCCGGCGTTTTGTAAATTAGGCCGAATGGCCCTAACGGAGAATAGATCGACCGGGCGGCCTTGCGGGACATCTGAGGTTCGACGGGAGTTTGGTCTGGCTGCCGGTCCGCGTGGCCGGTGTCGCTGGTTTCCGGGTTTTGCGTTCCGTGATGTGGATTGAGATTGTAAAGGCTGCCCCGCAAGTTCGGCCCTCTCTCCTGATCGGAACGCCGATACGATTCGTTGTTGTTATGTTCTGAAGCGCTCCTGCCCCGTTTGGGCTGCCGCCAACTCGTATCGGCCTCTCGTCCCGGCAAGTCGTCTTCCGTTCGTTCGGGAGATGCGATGAGTAAAGAACTAGTAATCTCTTCCAACCACCACGAGACTCGCGTGGCTATTGTGGAAGAGGATCAGCTGGTAGAGATTTATTTCCAGCGTGCCAACGAGTATTCCCTCGCTGGCAGCATTCACAAGGGCAGGGTCACCCGGGTGCTTCCCGGGATGCAATCCGCATTCGTGGACCTTGGTCTCGAGCGAGACACTTTCCTTTACGTTTCTGACTTCCTCGAAGAATCTGGAGAAGACTACGATCGCGTCGGTGACGAGAAACCTGTCACTGCGCCACCTGTTCCGACTCGCCGGGATGGAGGTCGGAGCCGCGATGACCGTCGTCCGGCGAATGCACCTCCTCCCGCCAGCATCGCCGCGTCTTCCTCAGAAGCCGAATCCTACGAAGAACCTGAGTTACCTGAAATCCACGATCCTGCACCTGCAGTCCGCGAACCGGAGGAGAGCACCGGAGTTTCAGACCGAACTTCATCCGCTTTTCCGCAAAATGCAGGTGGTCCTCCAGCAGTCGGCGGCGGGCTTGCCGGGAGTCCGAATGGCCGCCGGTCCCGTCGGCGACGGTCACGTGGACGTGGCTTTCCGGATGCAAAATACGCTTCCGAAGCTGCGCTCGAGTCTGGGCCCGGGCTGGAGAGAGTGGAGGAAACAACGGAAGAGGAATCCGGTCCGGCCGAGGTGATCCTACTGCCGGGAGAATCGCTCGCCAAGTACACCACCACTCGGACCACCACCACGACTACTATCTCTGCAACCGTTATCATTCCTACCCGGGAGCCGAGCCATGAGCTGGAAGTTGCGCTGCCGGAAGCTCTCTCTGCGGAGCGCGAGACCGATTTATCGGAAGACGACGATCCCCTTGCGGCATACGAAGTAGCGGAGCTGGCGGGAGAGCCCGAGGCCTCTGAAGCGCCCGCGTCGCTGCTCCTCGATGAGGAGGAAGAGGACGAAGAGGACGAGCTCGCAAGCCAGACCACAGCTGATATCGAGGATCAGGTAGATGCAGCTGCTTCCCGCATGGAGCTTGCAGAGGATCTCGACGAACCTGACGAAGAGCTCGTACTGGAGGAAGCCTCGGAAGCCTCAGAGGAGGAGGAGGAAGATTTCGACGATGTCGAACCTCTGACCATTCCCGAACTGACGAATGCCGACGTCATCGAAGAACCCGTGGTCGACCTTGACGAAATTGCCGCTGCGGCAATCGAGGAAGCAGCCGTCGAGCCCGCAACCATAGCCACCGTTGTCTCTATAGACGAAGGTCTGGTGCCACCTGCACCTGCGACAACAGCCAGCGTTCGTGACACCGGAGAGCGTTACGGACACCGGCAGCCGCGTCGAACACGGAGGCGTGGAAGAGGTGGGGAAAGGGGCGAGCGTCCCATTGAGGGTTCCCCCTCGACAGACAGGCCCGAACGCACCGAGCGCCCGGAATCAAGGCCTGATACAAGACCAGAACCTCGTGTCGAACCGCGTCTGGATTCGCGCTCGGAGTCCCGCTCGGAGTCCCGCAACGACCCGCGCGGAGAACCGCGGACAGAGGGCCGTGTGGAACCTCGCATAGACACAAGGGCGGAGCGCGAAAGGCCTCCTCTGCCCTTGATCAGCGATCTCCTTCGTGAGGGTCAGGAGATCATCGTTCAGATTGCCAAGGAGCCTCTCGGGCAAAAGGGAGCGCGCATTACCTCGCACATCGCGCTGCCTGGTCGATTTGTTGTTTACATGCCGACGCTGGAGCATCTCGGCGTCTCGCGCAAGATCAGCACCGAAGAAGAACGCCACAGACTCAAGCGAGTCCTTCAGGCCGGCCGGGTCGGACTTGCCGGAGGGTTTATCGTCCGCACCGCCGGCGAGGGGCGTAGCGAAGAAGAGATCGCCAGCGACATGGCGTATCTCTATAACCTGTGGCTGGATATCCGCCACAAGGCCGACAAGCGAAAAGCCCCGGCTTTGCTGCACCACGACCTGGATATCGTCCATCGGATTCTTCGCGATCAGTTAAGCGATATGTTCAAGGCCATCTGGGTCGATAGCGAAGAAGTGTATGAAAGTGTCCTGCGGTTCATGCAGCGCTTTCAGCCATCTCTGGTTGGCCGGGTCAAAATGTACACACGCCCGGCTCCGATCTTCGATTCATTCGGAATCACAACCGAGATCGAGAAGGCGTTGCGACCCAAGGTGTGGCTGAAGTCCGGAGGCTACATCGTTGTGAACCAGACCGAGGCGCTGGTAGCTATCGACGTCAACACTGGCAAGTTTGTCGGTAAGGGAAATCGCCTCGAAGACACGATCACCAGGACTAACACCGAAGCCGTGAAGGAAATCGTACGTCAAATACGCCTTCGCGATCTGGGCGGAATCATCGTCATCGACTTCATCGATATGGACGAGCGCAAGAACCGGCAGAAGGTAATGGTGACCCTAGAGGACGCCATGCGAGCCGATCGGGCGCCGTACAAAATACTCCAGTTCAACGATTTCGGTCTGGTTGCAATCACGCGCAAGCGGGTCAAGCAGAGTCTGGAACGGACACTCTGCTCTCCTTGTCCCATCTGCGAAGGTGCAGGTTATACCAAGAGCGTGGCTACGGTAGTGGGCGAGGTCCTGCAGGAAGCTAACAAGGTCCGGCAGGTAGTCGATCGCAAGAATGTCGAGCTTCGTGTGTATCCTGAAGTTGCGAAACACCTCAAGTCGAGTCAGAACTCCGACCTCGAGCAGCTGGAAACCATCCTGGGATGTCCGGTGATGGTGATCAGCGACTCCACGCTACATCCTGAGAAGTTCGATATGGCCTGGTAATTCAGTTACAACTGCTACACTACAAAGGTGCGGTCCTGCTCAGGACCGCTTTCCTCAAACCCAGGAGAGATGGCCGAGTGGTTGAAGGCGCACGCTTGGAAAGCGTGTTTAGGGGAAACTCTAACGAGGGTTCGAATCCCTCTCTCTCCGCCATTACCGCCGATTAATATGGAAAGCCGTACGCGGGCCGGGGGTGGCACAACCGACCGTTTGTGACACCCCTTCCAAACCGCACGCGTCTTTGAAAGTTTAGACGGCCTCGAACGATCGCAGCTTGCGAGCAGCGAGTCTTTCGTTGGCAACAAAGAGCATTATTGTTCATCACAGCCGAAACGAAAATAGGGAGAAAGTTGATGGCCTCCGATCTAGACGTTGTGTTCCTGAGTGCAGGCGTGCCGCTTGTCGGCAAATTCTTCATGGCTTCCGAAGGCTTCGACGATCGTCGCCCTACCGTCGTCGTCACCGGTTCGTGGCTGACCGTCAAAGAGCAGATGCCAGCGCTTTACGCACAGCGGCTCGCGGCCCTTGGGTATAACGCGTTCGTCTTCGACTTCGCTGGTTTCGGGCAAAGCGGCGGCGATCTGCGCCAGGCAGAGATGCCCGAGCGCAAGGTCGTCGATATCAAGAGCGCTCATTCGTTTGT
>JACMLA010000787.1 GCA_014379815.1 Bryobacteraceae bacterium
ACTGCTTTACCCCGGCGCGGTGTCACAACCCAGTCGTCGACCTTGGCATACATCCAGGTCAGCTGATACCCTGCAGCGCTCGCTGAGCGTTAGCTCGACTGTGTAAGCATCCAGTGGATTTGCTTTGACGATGCGAACCATCTCGTTACTTCCTCCTCAATCTGCGAGCCAAATACGACGAGAGCACTCTCCCGCGCGCCAGGGCCGCCTGTAACGATGCTCCAGTCCGATGCTCCAATCCGAGGCTACACCGTCGGTAAGACTCTGAGTCGCGAAGTTGACCCTCCGGGAAGCATTTCCGTGGAAAAGCGTAAACGTCCATCCGGCGGACGTCTCCAGTAGGGCTGTAACCGCAAACCGGTTCTGGCGGAACGTGACTTTCTGCTTGTACTAGCGATGGGCCACTCTATCGTGCTATGTCCGGATCGGATGCTTCTGCGAATGCTATGTGGTTGCCATCAGGGTCGACGATCATGAGCGTTCTCACCTGCTCACTTGACGACTGTTGACTGGTGTCAATACCTAGCGAGGTCATTCTGGAGACCTGCTCCTGAATATTGCTCACGGCCAGGGTGAACGAGCCCGATCCCGCCCGATCCGGTAATTGATAGACCTGGAGCCAACCGCCATCTTTGAATTTCCATTCGGCCAGCTCTGGCATTGGTGTCGAATCAGCCGGGCGACCAAGGACGTTCTCGTACCACTTGACAGCAGAGACTAAGTCTTTGACAGCCACGCTTGCGAGCACATTCTCAATCGGCATTTAGATTTCTCCTAACCGTCCGTTGAATAATCAGGATTCAGCCCCTCGAAAGCGGTCTTGAGGCTGGCGATGTCGAACTTCAGCATCTCATTATCGCGTAGCGCGCCGGAGCGACACGAATCCGAGAAGCAGGGCAGTCGAGAGGACGAGCGCAGCCAGCAGTACGGGTAAATCTATCGTAAGCTCGCTCGTCCGTGGGATGCTAGCCGGGTAAGCACGGATCAGTTCGCCTGCGCCAGCGCTGAGTATTGCTCAGCGTACAGTCCTCACAACCCCTTGCACCAAATTTGCGGCAGATCCAAGTTCGCAATGTAGCGACTAATTCGTGAATAGAAACTCCAGGATCTCCCATGTCACCTCGAGCGGTTCATCGTGATTCGCCATGTGACCAGCGCCCGGAATGACGACCTTCTTTGATCCTGGAATGTACTGCTGCAGCGCATCCGCTGCAGCCTGGAACTCCTGATGATCCTTTTCGCCCACCATCACTAGAGTGGGAGCTGTGATCTGACCAAGCCTTGTGAATGTAGGAGGGCGAATCTCGAACTGTGGATTAAAGAAAAGACTGCAAGAGCAATTGAGGACGATGCTTTCGAGGTGAGCACCGGCTCGCGGATTCTGTTTCGTGACCGCGAACACCGGATCGTTGACCCAGGCAGTAAGCGCCGCCTCTTTGCCTTCTGTATTGAAGATCTCGAGATATCGCGGGAGTCGCTGAAGCACGTTTGGCGTTGGATATTGGAACCCGTTAATACCGCTGTCGATCAGTATCAGCTTCTGTACGCGTTGTGGGTAAGTAGCGGCCACTTCCGTAACAATGTTGCCACCTAGCGATTGCCCGACGAGATAAGCTTTCTCAATACCGAGAGCATCCATAAAACCGAGGAGATCATCCTGCAGTCCGATTGGGCCTGTAGCAGGGTCGGAAAGCCCGTGGCCCCGCAGATCGTACCGGTAGGTAACAAAGAACTTCGATAGTATCTTGAATTGCCGGTCCCATGATCTTCTGTCAAGGGATCGCCCGTGTACCAGGATGATGGGTGGCCGCGTGCTTGCAACATTGCTGCCACCCATCTCGTAATAGAGCCTGGCGCCATTTACCTGAACGAAGCCGTTCCTTTCATTCTTCCGAAAGTGTCCTTCCTGTGCGGAGGCGCTGGTACTGCCAATGAGCACCGCCAGCATGATTCCGCAGAACTGGTGCGTGAGTAAACACCCGAGCGCACTTAGTGGTATTTTCTTCAACACTCGTTTATCTCCCTTTCTGAATCCTTGTCGTTCTGATCGCCGCGCTGGTAAGCGACGAGACCCAGTTTGTGTCAGCGCGGTCTCAGAAAAAAGCCGCGCAAAACGCCGGAGCGAGGTATCAGTGCAGGAGTTACCGGGGAGTCACGTAACGTGCGTAACGGTCCTGCAGATCTGCAGCGTTGCTGGACCTTACGGCTAGCAGGCTGCTGAAAAGTGCACTTGGTGTAACAAAGATCTTGACTTGCTTGGCAAGAACTTGGCTGGCACTCAATTCAAGAGCTAAATCTGCGAACATCAGTCTCCCCGGTGAAGCGGATTTGGCTGCTTCCCCAGGCTCCGGGCGCAGTTCTCCCCGAACTCATGCGGCGGCAGCCGCTCCGGGCATCAGATTTCGCATCCGCACCAGGTTGTAGGCCGCCGCCGCGAAGGTAAACAGCCAGCTCACCTTCTCCACTCCACGGTGCCGCACCTTCCGCATCAGCGCAATTGTCTTGAGCCACCCAAAGCACTCTTCAATCCGCTTCCGCTTTTTCTGGCTGACTTCGTAGCCGGCGTGCCGCGCGGTTCGCCCGTCAATGGCACTGCCTCCGCGCCGCTCCGTATTGCAGCCACGTGCGGTGTCACATTCCTCTTCCGGCACTCACTGATGAAACTTCTGGTGTCGTATGCTTTGTCCGCGCCCACCGTCACCCGGCGTTGTCCCGCGATCCGGTCCAGCAGGACCAGTCCCGCATCCCGTTCTGCGGTACCAGTAGCCCGCAACAGTTCGGTTGTGACAATTAATCCGTTGCGGTTCTCCGTCAGCAGGTTTGCGTTGTAGCTGAGCCGGGCTTCTTTTCCATTGCCTTTGCGCGCCAGCAGCGCGTCGGGGTCGGTTGTCGATGCATGCGTTTGATTGCCGCGTTTCTCTCCATGAAAGTTCACGGTCGGGTTACCCGGGTCATCCGGCGGTGTGTTCTTCCCGTCTTTGCGCTGAAAACTCTTCAGGCTGGCCCATGCTTCGATCAGCGTGCCATCGACGGTGAAATGCTCATCGCTGGTCAGATTCCTGCTGCGTGCCTGGCTGACTACTTCACACAGAAACTCCCGGGCAACATCCGCCTTCAGCAGACGATCCCGGTTTTTCGTGAACACCGTCACGTCCCAAACCGGTTCGTCCAGATTCAGGCCCACAAACCATCGGAACAGCATATTGTAGTCAATCTCTTCCATCAGCAGGCGCTCGCTGCGCACTGAGTACAGCATCTGAAGCAGCTGCGCGCGAAGCAGTTTCTCAGGCGGAATGGAGCGGCGTCCGGTGCTGGCGTACATCGAATCGAAGCTTTTTGACATGCGGGCCAGCGCCTCATCGGCCATGGCCCGGATCGCTCTCAGCGGATGATCGGCCCTCACCCGCTGTTCGGCTGAAATATAGCTGTACATGCCTGCCTGCTGAAGGTCCTTTCCACGCATACAGAAAAGGCGACCGGAACATTTATGCCGTTACCTGTTTTAACTAGATTTTTCCGCATCCTGCTAGAAGCAAAAGACCTCGTTGGTCTAGCTGTGGAACCATCTAGCCTAGTCTCCTGTCGCGGATAATTCTTTACATCGGCGGACCTTATCTAGAATGACGTCAGCAGAAGCTTTCCACACAAACGGAGTTGGACTGCCGTTCCAGCTTGCCAGCCATTTGCCTCGCTCCAGTTCTTTTGAGCTGTGACAGGTTCCCCGGTGGATCGTTCTTCCGGTAATCAATGCGAAGAACCTTTCGACCTGGTTCAACCGGGGACTGCTGGTGGGAGTGAGGTGAAAGTGGAACCGGTCCCGCTTCTTCGGCTTCAAGCAGCGCTGCACCTCAGAACTTGTGTGCGTACAGTAGTTGTCCATGATGAGGTGTACTTCCTGACCGCACCCAAGTTGTTTTTCCAGATGAGTGAGAAACGACGACATCTCTCACTTTCTCTTCAAAACGCGGATCACCGGAGATTTTAAACCGCTCCACGCGATGCGGCTGCACATCGTGGCGCCGCCACACCCGATGAATCATTGCGCGGGAGATTCCCAGCTGCTTGGCCAGCATACACACACTCCAGTGCGTACTGCTGTCGCCGGGGCGGGTTCTCAAATTGGTTTCCAGGATATTCTGTTCCACATCCGGAGTTAGCACTTTTGCCTGACGTTTCCGCCGGCGGATACCCGTGACAGCCGCAATGCCGACCTTCGTGAAGGCAGCCCGGAAAGCCAGGCTGGTTGGTCGCGACACATTCAATTTGTTGCGCGATGGACTGATCCGCCACCCCTCGTGAGCCAGCAGAAGCAATCGGCAGCGCATTGCTACCTTCTGCGGCGTTTGGCCGCTGCGGGCCAAAGCTTCCAGCTCCGACTTCTGGTCATCGCGGGACAAGAGCCCCGCTAGTGAGACTGAGGAAGAAGCCAAGGGCAAAAGGTAATGGAAGCGATC
>JACMLA010000788.1 GCA_014379815.1 Bryobacteraceae bacterium
CCTCGGTGCCCCGTGCCATGCTTTGCCCGTAGGTCCATCCCGGGGCATAACAGCTCAAGAACAGTTGAGCGATTATGCGGAGCTCCGTGCGTGAGCGTAATCTCTTCGACCTCGCTCGGGAGCAGGGCGGCCACTTTACAGCGCAACAGGTGCCCGCCTCGGCTACACGGCAACCAAGAGGAACTATCGCCTTCATGCCGGCAACTGCATCTATCGGCTCGCCTTGTTACCAGTCTCTGAGCGACCAGTACGGGCCGTTCAATTCCGGACCGGTCCGGCAAACAGCGGTGGCTGTACCGGGAGGCCACGCGCAGTACCGAACAATCGCTTCAGGCGTTTTCTGGTCTGCTGCTCAAGGCGGTGGAGTTTGCAGGCCTTCGCAGAAGAGTTGAACGCAACAAGAAATGCCTACAGCGGGCAGAGATCTCGAG
Source organism: Bryobacteraceae bacterium (assembly GCA_014379815.1). Next base: position 432 of record JACMLA010000788.1, read on the forward strand.
CTGATAGATCTTGCTCCTTCGCTGCTTACTACCCTTTCAGAAGCTGAAACGCACGAGACAAGCGATCCTCTTTCGCTGATGTGTACTAGTCTCAACTTAATCTGACATTCTTTGATAAACTGTGCGGCAACGCACGAGAGGAGAATGACAGGTGAACACGGATCAAAAGATTATCAAGAACAAAGTGGGTTTGTTGAACCTGGCCGACATGCTGGGCAGTGTTTCAGAAGCCTGCAAGGTGATGGGATATTCGCGGGACAGTTTCTACCGCTTCAAAGAGCTTTACGACAAAGGCGGCGAGCTCGCCTTGAAAGAGATCAGCCGCCGCAAGCCGTGTATACGGAACCGGATGGAGTCGCACATTGAGCAGGCGGTGGTGGAACTGGCGGTTGAACAACCGGCTTACGGCCAGGTGCGGGTGGCGAACGAACTGACCAAGCGCGGACTGTTCGTTTCCCCAACCGGGGTGCGGAGCGCATGGCTGCGGCATGATCTGCAAACGTTCGGTAAACGCTTGAAGGCGCTTGAGGCCAAGCTGGCGCAGGAACCCAATCGCATTCTGACCGAATCGCAGGTGCAGGCGATGGAGAAGGCCAAGCAAGAGAAGCAAGCGCATGGCGAGATCGAGACGGCGCACCCTGGCTATCTGGGGGCGCAGGATACCTACTATGTGGGAACCATCAAGAGCATTGGCCGCATCTATCAGCAGACCTTCATTGACACCTATTCAAAGGTGGCGATGGCGAAGCTATATGACCGTAAGAATGCCCTGGTGGCGGCCGACATGCTCAACGACCGCGTCGTTCCTTTCTTCGAGGAAAAAGATGTTTCGTTGCTGCGTGTGCTGACCGATCGCGGAACCGAGTACTGCGGTCAGCGCGAGCATCATGAGTACCAGCTCTACCTGGCGCTGGAGAACATCGACCACACCAAAACCAAAGCCAAATCACCCCAAACCAATGGCATCTGTGAGCGGTTCCATCGCACCATCCAGGACGAGTTCTATAGCATCGCTTTCCGCAAGCGGCTGTATGCAAGTCTCGAGGATCTGCAGGCCGATCTGGATGCCTGGATGGAGGAGTACAATAACAATCGCCCCCATTCGGGGAAGTATTGCTTTGGGAAAACGCCCATGCAGACTTTCCTCGATGCACGGCATCTGGCGCATGAGAAAGATCTCGACCGCTTCCCGGCTGGGACTTCTTCTGACAGACTTTCTCCGCGCAATGCGCCCGCGGCTGTAGCTTGACCCGTTTGTCAGATCAAGTCTGAACTATTACAGCTGATGTCTCGGCCTGCCCGTCTCGCCTGGCCTGCAGCCAAGTCTCTACTCAACAGAGAGCGTGATGGCTGGCCCGGCCGGTCCGATGTCTTTGATTGTGAGACCGGAGGCTGTCCCATCCCACCAGTTGCTCGAAGGCACGGTCGTGCCGGAGAATGCGTCTTTCCAGCCGGCGTGGAACAGGTCCCGATCGTCACCGAATTGTTGACCACGCTCCATGTCGAACTCGCCGTCAGCTTGCTCCAGTGAGCATTCGTAATGAGAGGCCAGCGTCATCTGCTCCCTCGAGTTACTCCCCAACACGTCTACATGCCAAATTGCCAGTCCTGCGTCTGGCAGAGAAGCGTCACGCCCGGATTGATGGCGGTTTTCCAAGAGGAAATATTCTGTGGAGTTCTTCTCCAGAATAAAAAACTCGTTTGTGCCGGCTCTCGCAGTGAAGTTGCCGGGCTGTAGCGGCACCGCTGCATCCGCCCATCCGGCTTCGTACTTCAGGTAGGCACCTACATGAACCGGGTTTTTTTCTTCGACGTTGCTCCCCGCACACATCAGACAGAAAGCACCGACACCTCCGGATCGAATACCAGGGGAGCCGTAGTCATAGAGATCCGGAAAATCGCAGAGCATATGCCCATTTTCATGGCAGTAGGTCCCCAGCGTCAGTTCCGATTCCATTCCGGTGATTTGGTAATCTGACGCAAAGATCCCGCCACCGAGCGAGAATGGATGGATTAGGCGGGACGCATGCGGCCAAAGTCCTTCACTCCATTGATTCACGACCTCTCCGGCGTAAAACACATTTGTGGCATACACAAAACCTCCGTCATCGGCGGTGAGCGCACTTAAGTCTAAGCCCTGTGCGAGCCGCCATTGCAGCGCCTCCTGGATTAACTCACGCGTGCGCAATCCGTACTCGACATCAGGGTTCGTATAGTAAGCCCGTGGGTTTTGAGCCGTGTACCACGGAGCAACAACCGTGGTGTAGTTAAGCTTGCCCGTGGAAACCTCTAAAAAGTAGTCTCGGACCGAGCCCCTGTTGCCGAACCCGTTATAGCCCTCCTGATTGCAAAAACTCTCGACATCCTGTCGTGAGATCGTTGCAGACACATCCGGAAATTCGACCAGGAGACACAACCCGACGAAGTCTCCGACAGTGGTTCGCGCCGGTGGCGCGGGCGCAATCCCCGGAGCGGCAAGAGCCCGCACTCTCGCGCCGAGACGTTTCTGCTCGCGTCGTGTCTCCCACCGCGGCTTGGGCAGCGCAGCACGCGCTTCGACCTCAGCAACCGCGGCGGCACGACTGATACGGGCACCGCGCGGGATCCCCAGAGCCTCGGGCTCAACGGAATCGGGACGCACGCCAGTAGGGTGCAGTTCGGTTTCGTTCCTTACTACGGCTGCGTACTCATAGAAGCCCGTTGCAGGATTTCGGGTGACTGTGTAGCCATCGAGTGTCTCGAACACAGCGCGATGCTGGTCACCCCAGCCACGGACTGCGAGACGCGAACCGTCCGGCTGCGTGAACGAAAACTCTTTGCCAAAAAACGGATGTGACATGTGCCTCCTGAATGGCGGACTCCACTAGCTAGTGGTTGCTTCGGGTCGCTTGCCAAATCTCTTAACAAGCGCCCTCGCCGACCCGCACATCACGAGAAGCGACAACCTAGAAGAAATAAGGACAGTAATGCGCGCCCGTCCGATGAGCCGAAGTTGCTCATGTTCACGTCGCTGGTGCTGTACTGTTCCTCGTGTCGTAGAAGTGAGATCGATCGCCTAGTCGTCCTGCACATCGCCGATGACCTGCAAGTGCGTGCATTCGCAGACCGACGAACGGTGTTCACCACAAGCGAGGTGAATCGTGACTACGACCGCCGTCGTACTCTGCACCAGCGGTCCACCTCCCAGCCCGACTTCGTGCAACGCCCAATCATGTGCACACGTGCAGGCTTGATCTCACCCGCCGTGCCATGCCGAGCCTTGCGCTCACCCGCCCGGTCGCATGTGACCAGTTCGACCAAACACCGGCATCTCATGACCATCCGCCATCCGAGCTTACCGTTCGCTATGCGCCTGTTTCGATGAAAGCTCCGCCCAGACCCGCGCACCGATTCAGCTGGCGAAAGACCTCACGCCGACCAGAACCGGTGTTGAAGCTCGCCCTCGCCCTCGATATCTCCAGTCCCTGATCCTCGGCCCGACGCAGACGCGCACCATCACCGAGCATGTCCAGCGTGGGATCGCCAGCGCCGAGGCGATCCAGCGCCGAAGCCCGCCTATATATCTGGAAGCACCTGCCTTGCCTAATCCCTAGCATGCTAGCCGCGTTGCCCGCGACATGAGCCGCAAGGCTTGGGGCGACACGGCTACGCTGCCGAGGAGCTGGTCACGGAGCTGGCGAGCGCGTTCCTCTGCGCCGACCCGACCCTGATGCCCGAAGTGTGGGATGACCAGCGGCCTACATTGCATCTTGGCTGGCCGTGCTGAGGAACCACAAGCACGCCATTCCTTAACGGCTGCCGAGCACGCGCAGCGCGCCTAGATTACCTTAACAGTCTGCAGCGTCGCACGGGCAGTCGCAATGGTGCAGCGCGAAAGCCGCTGCCATCCGCTCGCAGTCCTCTGTGCTGACTCGCGATACCGGAGCCAGATACTTCATTGCAGTCTGCGCCGCGATCTTCCAGCTTGGCGAGGAGTTACGAAGCCGACGTCTCAGATCGCTGGAACAGGTCCATATTGGCTTCTCCCCAAGCTGAGAGGGATAGAAGGATCGGTACGAATGTCCGGCCGCGATCAGACAAGCTGTA
>JACMLA010000789.1 GCA_014379815.1 Bryobacteraceae bacterium
AGCTTCTCGACGAGGGAAAGATTGAATTCCGCCGCGTCGGGACGCACCGCCGCGTACGATTTGAAGGGCTGATGGCGTACAAGCGCCGCGCCGATGCGGATCGACGAGCGGTACTCGCAGAACTGGCAGCGTACGACCAGGAAATCGGACTCTAGTCTCCGTGGCCGGATTCAGCGCCTTCTACGATGCCAACGTGCTCTATCCCGCGGAGCTTCGAAACTTGCTCATGCACTTGGCCCTCACAGGACTGTTTCGTGCGAAATGGTCAGCGGACGTCCACGAAGAGTGGATTTCCAAAGCCAAGCGAGTCGGTCGGCCTTCTCAATCAGGCGTTTAGGGTTGGACTCGGTGGACGCGATTGGGCGGCAAGAGGGGCGCAGAGGAACGCCACAGCGGCAGCGACCGGCAAGGCTGAAAATGCGGCCAGGCCAATGAAGAAATCGTACTGCATATTGCGATCGCCTGGTTATCCCTGCCTCTATTGCAAATATTCCTTCGGTTCTCAGAGTATACGGTTAACGGGTCTTCATTACGCCCCTAAGGCCGTCAAACGGGATCAAGACAACTCATTTGGTGGAATTCAAAACATGCCGTACAACAGGGCATGCGCGAAGCTCTCCCCCAAAACAATTCGCTCGGTAAGATGCCCACCAGGATCACGTTCGCTCGTGAAGAGCTTCCGCTCAGAGTCCGTGAAGCTGCGGTGTACTTGGGCGTCAGCGTCCAAACGGTGTATCTTTGGGTTGAGCGAAAGCAGATTCCCCATCTCCGCGTGATGGGCCGAAACATTCGATTCCTCAAATCGGATCTGGAGCCCTTCCGCGCAACTTTCAAGCAGGAGGTGGGAATTGGCAAGACCGAGTAAACACGATGGCTCCATATATCCGCGCAAAGATGGCAAGGTCCTATGGATGGTCTATCGAGACCGGGGCGGTAAGCGCATCCGGGAATCAACGTTCACGGAAGACTGGCAGGAGGCGCAGAAGAAACTGCGGGAACGACTCCAGTCCAGGGACGACAGGATCCTCGACGTCGTCCGGAAAGGAGAGCAGCTACAGTTCTCGGATTGGGCGGATTTCTTTTTGGAGAACTACTCCAAGCCGCCGATTCGGGCAGAGAAGACCCACGAAGCCAACGAACGTGGGTGCTTGCACCTCAAGCAGGCGTTCGGGAAGCGGGCGGTGGGAGACATCACCGTCGATGACATCGAGCTGTATCTTCGAAAGCGGCTTCAGACGCGAGTTCAGGTCCGGACCGCTGGCGGTGTCATTGAAAAAGACCGGCTCAAGCCGGCAACGGTCCATCAGGAATTGCGGATTCTTCGCCGTATGATGAATGTCGCAGTTCGCAAGAAGTTGCTGCCCGCCAATCCCTGTGCGGGAGTGGAGTTTCCCGTGAAGGTCAAGGGATTGTTCCGCCCTCATTACATGGCATGGTCCGAACAGCAGCGGATCGAGTTCCAGGCGCCCGAGTATTTGCGCAATATCATCCGGATCATCAGCGAGACCGGACTTCGGGTGTACAAGGAATTGATGCCGATGAAGAAGGAGCAAGTGGACCTGCAAAACGCTGTGGTGTGGATTCCCGATTCGAAGACGCCGAACGGGATCGCCGAAGTGCCTCTGACGGATCTGGCTCGAGACGCGTTTCGAGAGCAGATTCGAATCGCCGGACCGGGAACCTGGTTGTTTCCGAGCGACGCGAATCCGACGGGGCATCAGAAGACGCTGACCCGTCTTTCGCAGCTAAATGACGATTCGGCCTTTTTTATGGGTATTGCAAGAGATAAGGCTCATGTTTGCAGCGGAGGATTTCAAAAACCGTTGCGGTGAAGAC
>JACMLA010000790.1 GCA_014379815.1 Bryobacteraceae bacterium
CAAAGCGACGCCGGAGCATCGGATCTGGGAGCAAGCACTGCTGAGGTACAAGACCGGCAAGCTGTCCTGGTCGACACGCCTTCGCTTCGAGAACCGGTTTCTCGGTGTACGGAACGCAGAAGGGGCGCTTACGGAGTACCGGTATGAAAACAGGTTCAGAGCGTGGCAGCGCGCCACAATTCCACTCTCACCGCGGTATTACCTGACGGCATACGATGAAATCTGGTTCTACGTGAAGCCGTACGTGTCCTCGTCTGTGCTGGATCAGAACCGCGCATACCTCGCGTTTGGCCGCAGGTTCGGGCCAGCCTGGGACTTCGAGGCCGGGTACATGCTGCAATCGATCTGGCAGCGCAACGGCCGCGTGGCGGAAGCGAATCACACTCTGATGTTCACGGTCACCAGCCGGAAGCCGTTTGGGCGGCGCTGATTCCTCTCACCTGGCCGACACTGCAAACTCCGATTCAAAGAGAGTTGGCAAGAGGCTCCAACTTGAATATCGAGCGCAGTGTGGAAGCATTCTGCGGACGGCGCGCCGGTAGAATGCGAAAGCACCAGTCGCTGTCGGAGAGGGGGCTACTTTTCCCAGTCACAAGCAAGGCCACTTTTCTTCCCCAACCAGGAACGCCAAGTTAATCAGTAAGATAGGTGGGACGGTGCACGCCTCGATACCTCCCACTCACCCGAGTTTCGCATAAACTGTGGTTACTTTAAGACAGGTATGAACCGTCTAATTCGACGACTCGCAAAACGGCAAAATGTATCGCACGCGAAAGCTGCGGACCAGATTGACACCGTAGTTCACGACATTATTCAGAAACTGAAGAAGGGTGAAACAGTATCGGTGCCGGGCCTGGGCGAGTTTGCTCCGGGCAACGGGCCGGTCTTTCGCTTCGAAGGACCCGATGCCAGACCAAAATGACAAGAGTGTTGCCATCCGACGCCAGTTTGGCGAGGTCATCAAGCAATGCCTTGTCGAGGGGCTGGATGTCGAGCTTGAAGGACTGGGAGTCTTCCATCCCATCAATGAGGGCGGTTTGGATGCCGACAAAGTGGGGATGGAGTTCGTTCCAGCCAACCGCTTCAAAGTCTTCATTGCCTACGTGGATGAAGAGTTCGATTCGGCGCTCCACCTCTATAACCGATTCCGGCAGGAAGGCCTGGACCCATGGATCAATAAGCGGAAACTGATGCCGGGGCAGGATTGGGTACGCTGCGTGGACCACGCAATCAGCGTGACGGATATTTTCCTCCCGTGCTATTCGAGGCGCGCCGCTCAGAAACGTGGCCAGTTTCAGCGTGAAGTTCGCTTTGCCATGGAGGGCGCATCACAGATGCCGTTCGATGATGTATTCATCATGCCCGTCCGCCTGGATGACTGCGTGCTCCCGATTCGTATAACTAACCAGATCCAGTTCGTTGACATGTTTCCGGATTGGGAAGCCGGATTTCAAGAGGTGCTCGCATCCATTCGTCACGAAGAGAGGGCTCGCGAGCTGCGGAGACTACAGCTTGCCTGCTAGACGCTTGCGAACCGATGCGGCGTCCTTCGATTCCGGGTCCAATTCCACATACTTCATGTAGGATTCCCGCGCGCCTCGTTCATCCTTCAACTTCAATTGCGTATCCCCTAGTCGCAGCCAGGCGTCGGCGAGCGACGGATTCCAGCGAGTTGCCTCCTCAAAACGGCGTCTAGCTGCCTGGTAGGAGCCTTTGCGAAAATAGAAATTGCCGATTCGGACCTCTTTCGAGGCCTGCAGCGGATTGAAAACATATTCTTTGTCCGCAACACTGGCGTCCTCTTCGGGCGGTTCCGGCGGATTGGTCTGCCCGTGGATACAGTAGCTGAGCCCGAGCGAGAACACGAGAGTACAAAGCCGTGTCACACTGAGATTATAGCCTCCACCGGATGGACCCTCGGGAACGATTAAAGGAACAAGTTGCGCAGCTCCCTCTGTTGCCGGGCGTGTACCTGTACAAAGATGCTCACGGAACTGTCATTTATGTGGGTAAAGCGAAGAACCTGCGCGCCCGGGTTCGCAGCTACTTCAATGAAGATCGTCTGGCCGATACAAAGACCGGGACCCTGATTACCGAGGCCCGGGACGTCGATTGCATCCAGGTCGACAACAACAAAGAAGCTCTCGCTCTCGAAAACAGCCTGATCAAACAGTACAAACCGCGTTTTAACATCCTGCTTCGCGACGACAAGACGTACCCCTATATCAAGCTGACTGGCGAGAAGAATCCGCGCGTCTACGTAACGCGCCGCCTCCGGAAAGATGGTTCTACGTATTACGGTCCGTACTTTCCCGGCAACCTGG
>JACMLA010000791.1 GCA_014379815.1 Bryobacteraceae bacterium
GACGGCGCATGGACTGGGTCCACAGAACCGGGCTGGGAATCTGAGCAATCAGACCGTCTCGTGCGGCAGCGCCGGAACGAACAATCTCCGCGTTCCAGTTCGAGATCAAAGGCATCGCCAGATCGAGGAAGGTGATGGCTTCCAGTTCCGGCTTCATTTCGGTCTGCGCAGGAGTCATCAGAGGGCAGTGGAACGGAGCGCTGACGGCTAGGATTACGGCTCGCCTGGCACCTGCGGCTTTCGCCAGTTCCGCCGCACGGGCAACTGCTCCAGCGTGACCGGCTATCACGACCTGGTCCGGTGAATTCAGATTTGCCGCAGTAACTATTTCGCCTTGGGCGGCCTCGGCGAGAACAGCGTCCAGCTTGCCTTCCGGGAGCTTCTGGAGTGCGGCCATCGAACCCTGCCCGGCAGGTACTGCCTTCTGCATGGCCAGCCCGCGCTTACGCACCAGACGCAATGCATCACTGAAGCTCAGCGCCCCGGCGGCGACCAGAGCAGAGTACTCTCCCAGACTGTGCCCCGCGACGACGACTGGCTGGAACCCCTCTTCGACGAGCACGCGAAAGGCAGCGACAGAAACTGCGAGCAACGCCGGCTGGGTATTCTCAGTGAGCTTGAGCTCTTCCTCAGGTCCCTCGAAACAGAGGCTGGACAAGGCAAAATCTAAAGTTGCATCGGCCTCCTCGAAGACATTCCTCGCAGCGGAAAACTCGTTGTACAGTGACCTGCCCATTCCCGAAAATTGAGAGCCCTGCCCGGGAAAAAGAAATGCCAGACGCGTCAAATTGCCTCCTTTGTTTCCGCATGCCGTCGGAGTAAGCGCGGCGACCGTTATGCTACAAACAGAGTAACCTTCGGCCCACAGTCAATCGCCTTCCTTGTACGACGGCCCAGGAGTGTCTTCTTGAGTATTTCGGAAATTTGCGTTCGACGACCTGTTTTTGCCTTCATGCTGATTTCGTTCCTGGTTGTGCTGGGACTGTTCAGCTTTGCGGACCTCGGCGTCGATCTTTTCCCGCGCACCGATCCTGCTACTGTTTACGTCCGGGTACAGCTACCTGGAGCGAGTCCGGATGAGGTTACGTCCCAGGTCGTCATGCCTCTGGAAGAATCTATCGCTTCGGTAAGCGGCATCGAGGAACTTCGGTCGATTGTTTCCGAAGGCAACGCCAACATCATCGTCACCTTTGTGCTCGAACGCTCGATCGGCGAGGCGGCTGAAGACGTTCGCGAGAAAGTACAAGCGGCGATCCGAAAGCTTCCGCCTAATGTGCTCCCGCCGACTGTAGCGAAAGCAGATCCGGACAGCGATCCGGTGATTACTGTGGCTGTTGCCGGGGAACGTTCCACCCGCGAGTTAACCGAGATCGCCGACAAACAGATTCGTCGCTCCTTCGAGACGGTAGATGGCGTCGGCGGCGTGGACATTCAGGGTGGTCAGTTTCGTCAGATCAACATTTTCCTCGATCTTGACAAGATGAATGCCTACAACCTGAGTGCTCAGGAAGTCCGGGGCGCTGTCGAGACTGAGAATGTTGAAACACCCGGTGGCCGCATCGTCCGGGGCGCGACCGAGTTGGGCGTCCGTACACTCGGACGCGTTGAGAGCATCGGCGAGTTCAACGACATCATTGTCAAAAACGTCAACGGCGTCCCGGTGCGTATTCGGGATGTCGGGAACGCTGAAGACGGAATGGCGGAGAAGCGGACGTTTTCCTACTACAAGAACAAGCCTGCCGTCATCCTTGAGATCCGCCGCCAGACTGGCACTAACGCGGTAAAGGTCGTTGAAGATATTCAGACGAAGATCGCGGACCTGAACAAGGCGCTTCCTCCGGGTGTGCACATCGACACCATTAAAGAGTCGGCGTCTTACATCAAGGCGTCGGTGGCCGCGCTGGAAGAGCACCTAATTCTGGGCAGTTTTCTTGCCTCGCTCATCGTATGGCTTTTCATTCGCGACTGGCGCATGGTCCTGATCAGCTCGATCGCGATTCCCACGTCGATCATCACCACCTTCACGTTCATGAAGATGATGGACTTCAGCCTGAACTCGATGACTTTGCTCGGGCTCACGCTGGCGGTGGGTATTGTCATCGATGACGCGATCATCGTGATGGAGAACATCTGGCGCTTCATTCAGGAGAAGGGCCAGCCTCCAATGCAGGCTTCGATCGAGGCGACCAAAGAGATTTCCCTGGCGGTGATTGCGACTACGCTTTCGCTGGTGATTATCTTCGTTCCGATCGCCTTTATGAGCGGGTACGCCAAACGATTTATGAATCAGTTTGGCTGGACCATGGCGCTTTCGATCATGGTGTCGATGCTTGTCGCTTTCACCCTCACTCCTACTCTCAGCGCGAGGCTGCTTGGATGGAGACGCAAGAAAGGGGAGCTCACCAAGCACGATCACAAGGTTGGGTTCTTCGAGCGGATTTACGTGGGCATGCTGGCCTGGTCGATGCGGCACCGGCTGGTCATCATGGCGATCTGTGTGGTTGTTCTTGGTTCCACGTTCATCATCAATCAGTACGTTGGACGCGACTGGATGCCTCAGGACGACCAGAGCGAGCTGGGTGTCTGGCTGGAGCTGCCGGAAGGTTCTTCTTCTGATGCAACCGAAAAGCTCTCGCTAGAGGTCGCACGCAAACTGGAAAAGGTTCCCGGCGTGATTGCCTCCATTCCTGCCAGCCAGGGAATCGTTCCGCGAATCACGATGAGCTTCATAACGGTGCTTCTGAAGCCGCAGGATGAGCGGGAAGAGATTGGCGCGATGGGCCAGAAAGTTCGCGGTGTGCTCCGGGAGTACGCGTTTGCCAGGCCCCGGGTGACATTCCCGAACGCACTTGGTGGACGCGATACGTTCGCCCCGATTCGCGCACAGCTGCTTGGGCCCGATATTCGTCCGCTGGTTACCATCGCCCGCGACGTTAGCGCACGCATGATGAAGGAGCCTGCACTGACGGACGTGAAGGCCAACCTCAACCTGAACAATCCTGAGGTACAGGTCAATATCGACCGCCAGCTTGCATCCGATCTTGGCGTGCGTGTTTCTGACGTCGCCAGCGCCGTGCGTCTGCTGATGTCCGGTGAAGACCAGATCTCGACTTTCAAGGAAGGCGCCGAGCAGTACCCGGTGACCATGAGGCTGATGCCAGGACAGCGGGATGATCCCAATGCGCTCAGCCGGCTGCTGGTCCCGTCGGCGAAACAGGGTTTGATCCGGCTCGACTCGATTGCCAAATTGGAAAGAGGTCTTGGGCCGGGGCGCGTGGACCGTTTCAACCGGCAGTTTTCGGTAGGCATTTACGGGAACACCGCACCGGGGCACTCGCTGGGTGAAGCAGCCGCAATCACACAAAAGATCATCGATGAAGCGGGTCTGCCTCCAGGCTACACGATGTCATTCTCCGGCCAGGTAAAGATTCTGGAAGAGACCACGCTAAACATGCTGCTGGCTTTTGGCCTGGCATCGATCTTCATGTACATGGTGCTGGCGGCTCAGTTTGAGAGCTTGTCGCATCCTTTCGTGATCCTGCTCACGCTGCCGCTCTCGATCCCATTTGCTTTGCTTTCCCTGATTGCTACCGGGCGTACGCTGAATCTCTTCAGTGCACTGGGGATCCTGCTGCTGCTTGGCATCGTAAAGAAGAATGGCATTCTGCAAATCGACTATATGAACCATCTTCGGAACGAAGGCTATTCGATCTACGATGCGGTCATTGAAGCAAACCGTGTCCGGCTTCGCCCGATTTTGATGACGACCCTTTCGATTGTCGCGGGTCTGGTTCCAACCGCCATCGGCGTTGGCGTAGGTGCCTCGCAGCGTTCGGCAATCGCTGTAACGATCATCGGGGGCCAGATGCTGTGCCTTCTTCTCAGTCTGATCGTTGTGCCGGTCGGCTACTCGTACGTGGAGCAGTGGCGTGAGTCCGGTGCGCGGCGCAGAACGCACGAAACAGCCACACCCGTCCCAGCTATGGGTGACTAGAGCTATGGGTGACTAGAACTGCAGTGTTGCGTGTACACTTGAAGCGAGTCGTAAAAATGCCAAAGAAGCCTGTTGTTACCGATCCGGAGTTAGGAGTGGATGATGAGATTCTTCGTAAAGCGAAAGAAGCTCTCGCGTCCGACCGGATTCGCGCTGCCGTGCGCTGCGTGATTTGCGGCAGCGAGGCCGCACCTACCTCCACCGAGGAACTGTGCTGGGTTTGCCGTCGCTTGAAAATCAGTGCGTGGCGTGATGTGGACCCCCAGCTTCCGGCGCCTGAGTAGTTCTGGCGGAGCGCTCGTACACTAGCGCCGCAGTTGCCACATCCTCCAGCCCAAGTCCGACCGACTTGAAGACGATCGTGCGGGTTTCGTGCGGTTTGGTAACGCTGCCAGCCACCAGGTTTTTGAGTTCGAGGACACGGTCCCAATCGCCGTCTGCGAACGCCAGCAAAAGGTCACCAGCCTCAATGCGACAGGCTTCCTTGTCGTCCACTACAACCAGAGCAGAGCGGACCAGGCCTTCCGGAATCTCGCGACGTTGCGCGCTGTTCGATCCCATGGCAAGGACCAACGCACCTTCGCGTATGCCCTCCGCGAGCACAGGATCTTTGGCGGACGTAGCCGTCACGACAACATCTGCTTGCGCGACCGCCGCTTCCGCCGACTCCGCTGCCGTCACCTTCACCGACAACAAAGCCTCCATCTCCTCTGCGAAACGTAACCGCCTGTTTGCATCCCGGCCAAATACTTCCACCGTTCGGAGTGGCCGAACGGCAGCCAGTGCTTCCAGCTGTGTCCAGGCTTGAAAGCCTGTGCCGATACAGGCTACCTGAATCTGATGGTCTTCCGGAAGAAGGATATCGGCGATGAGCCCGCTTACCGCTCCTGTTCGGATCTGGCCCAGCGCATTGGCTTCAAACTGCGCGACCGGCTCCGCAGTCTGCGCGTTGTAGAGGAGGAAGGTGAAGTACGCGCCATGCCCGGGATGCGTGCTGTACACCTTGGTGCCAAACCATCCGCCCCATGCACCAGCCATCGAGTGCAGAACCGACCCGCCCGAGAGGATCAGACGACGTCGGGGCTGGTTCTGAGCGCGTCCCTCAGCGTAGTCACGGAAGGCGACGCGAAGCCGCTCAATTGCGTACTGCATGGGCAGCAGCCGACGAACGTCATTCTCGGTGAAGTGCAGCATTCTCCCATCTTGCCTTCATGACACAATTAGGGCAATGGCGGAACTACGATGATTTCGAAGTACCCCCAGTTTGACCGCACACGCCTTCGCATACTGCCTTTAGCGGAACGAATCCATGATCTGCAACTGGAGCGCTGGCTAGCTCTGGAGGATAGTACTCCCTCGTTTGCAGACCCTTGTTTACCGGAGCTGGCCTCGCGCATTCGTGGAGCGTCGGACACTGGCTCAGCGCGCATTCTTATGATGGGTGCCCACGTACTGCGGGCAGGCGTTAACCGGCATATCATCGACCTGATGGAGCGCGGCTACATCACCGCCCTAGCCACCAACGGGGCGGGCGCTATCCACGACTATGAGCTGACCCGAATCGGCGCAACTACCGAAAGCGTCGCCCGCTACATCAGCGAGGGTCAGTTTGGGTTGTGGCAGGAAAGTGGTGAATTGAACGAGATCGTCGCGGAAGCGGCTGATCTGGGACTTGGGTACGGAGAAAACGTCGGACGGCGCATCCAGGCGAGTCAATGGCCCCATCGTAATCTCAGTGTCTTCGCTGCCGCATACCGGCTCGGCATCCCGGTTACCGTTCACGTCGGCATCGGATATGACATCCTTCACGAGCATCCTAACTGCAGTGGGTCCGCCCTGGGTGCGGCCAGCTATACCGACTTTCTGATCTTTGCAGCGAGCATCGAGAAGCTGGAAAACGGAGTTCTGCTGAGCTTCGGATCCGCCATCATGGGCCCGGAAGTTTACTTGAAAGCGCTGGCTATGGCTCGCAATGTCGCACACCAGGAAGGCCGGTCTATACGTCGCTTTACGACCGCGGTTTTCGACATGGTTCCCATTACAGGCGACATCCATCGCGAACTCCCAAAGACCGATCCAGGCTACTACTTCCGTCCACATAAGACCATGCTGGTGCGCACCGTAGCCGATGGCGGCGAGAGCTTCTACTTTTGCGGAGATCACAGGGCTACTCTTCCGGCTCTTCGCAAGGAATTGCTGTCGTGAATATTGAAACGATTCTGGCGGGATTGTCCGACCTTCGCGTACTTGTAGTCGGGGACATCTGTCTGGATCGCTGGTGTCACTACGATCCAACGCTTGCAGAAGCGTCCGCAGAAACCGGTATTCCCCGGACTGCCGTGGTGCGAACGTCTGTCACCCCTGGCGCGGGGGGAACCATTGCCAACAATCTCGCTTCGCTTGGAGTGGGCTCTATATCTGTCCTTGGCGTAATTGGCGAGGACGGTTTTGGCTTTGAGTTACGTAGCTCGCTTGCACTCCGAGGCGTGGATTCCAGTTTGCTGATCACAAGCCGGGGAGTCAACACATTCACGTACACCAAACTGATTGACCTACACACCCACGAGGAGGACCTCGCACGGGTGGACTTTATCAACACCCGGCCTTTGCCCTCCGAGGTCGAGCAATCCCTGGTCGCGGCGCTTGTAAGCAGCTGGGAGTTGTTCGACGTGGTGATGGTCTCGGATCAGGCAGAAACCGGAGCAGGAGGCGTAGTGACGCCGGCGGTTCGGGACGCGATCAATCGGCTGGCCGTTGAGATGCCGGGTCCGGTCGTGTGGGTCGATTCCCGCAAACGCCCGGAAATGTTCCACAACGTGATCCTGAAACCCAACCAGCAGGAGGCAGAAGACGCTTGCCGCCGCAAGTTTGGCACAATCGATTTTGCTCGCCTTGCAGTAGAGTGTAAAGCTCCTCTGATGATCGTGACTCATGGAAGTCGCGGCGCACTGGTGATCGAAGGCGGCAACCAACGCTGGATCTCCGCGCGTCAGGTGACACCAGTGGACATTTGCGGCGCAGGGGACAGCTTCTCCGCCGGTGCCGCATGCGCCCTTCGCATTACGGGCTCCAGTGATGAGGCAGCGCGATTCGGGAATCTGGTTGCCTCCGTGACAGTGACCAAGAAGGGCACCGGGACGGCGAGCCCGGCCGAGTTGCTTGCTGTGTCATCCGGGGAAGCCGCGCGGGTATGAATACGCTTGCCATCGATATCGGCGGAACCAAATTCAGCACAGCAGTCTTCAGCGAAGACGCGGAGATGATTGCGCGTGAATCCCGTTCTACGGATCGTGAAGGCGGACGAGCCTGGCTAACCGAGCAATTAGGGAGCCTGATAGCCGACTGGAAACAGCAGCTTCGGTGGGGGCGGTGCGGCGTTGGATTTGGCGGACCTGTCAACTTCGCCGGCCAGCGTGTGGTGCACTCGACGCATGTTGCCGGCTGGAGTGATTTCGACCTTGTGGCGTTCCTTGAGGCGGAATGCGGCGTGCCCGTGGTTATGGACAATGACGCGAATGCCGGCGGTTTGGGCGAGGCGTACTTTGGGGCCGGCAAAGGCTATGACCCGTTGTTCTATATGACGCTTTCGACCGGGATTGGGGGCGGAATCGTGCAGGAGGGCCGCGTTCTGCGGGGAGCCGATTCCTATGCGGGAGAGATCGGACACCTCACGATCCGACCAGGTGGACCGGATTGTCTCTGCGGTTCGCAGGGATGCTTCGAACGGATGTGTTGTGGACTCTGGCTGGAACGCGACTATGGCCGTCCTGTGCCTGAGCTTCTGGCCGATACCCACTTCGTAGCAAGCTACGTAGTGGACCTTGCGCTCGGGCTCAAGTCCGCAATCATGCTGCTAAACCCTGCCCGCATTGTGATTGGCGGGGGCATCAGCAAGAGTGGCGACACTCTCTTCGAGCCACTGCGTGTAGAGTTGCGCAAACAGATAACTTCGTGGTCGCGGGCACGTATCGACGTAGTACCCGCCCAGCTTGGGGACGACAGCGTGCTCTACGGAGCTCTTGTCCTCGCAGGAGAGAAAGTATGAACACCACAGCAACAGCTTCGTTCGTGGATCAGTATCGATCGGAACTCGTCAGGACGCTGGAGACCCTCGACACAGCAAGAGTGGACGAGGCAATTGAGTGGTTCCGCGAGGCCCGAGATACCAATCGCCACATCTTCACGTGCGGAAACGGCGGCAGTGCGGCGACTGCTTCGCACTTCGCAACGGATATTATCAAGGGCGCTTCCTACACTCGCGAGAAGCGCTTCCGCATCCTGGCATTAACGGATTCGCTCTCCACGCTAACGGCGTATTCCAACGATGTCAGCTATGAGTGCGTCTTTGCCGAGCAGCTGAAGAATTTCGCGGAGCCTGGAGATCTGCTGCTTGCGATCAGCGGTTCTGGCAACTCGCCTAATGTTCTGCGCGCGGTGGAGTATGCCAACTCGGCAGGTTGCAAGACGATTGCGCTCACAGGAAGAGATGGAGGAAAACTTGGTCCTCTGGCGCAATTGAATATCCAGGTTCCTGTGCCGCATATGGGGCGGATTGAGGATGCTCATATGATTGTTTGCCATATGATTTGCTACTACTTCATGGATACGGAAGGTTAGTCGGGGGCGACGTTGCACTGCCAACCACTGGCTAGGAAAAGGAATCAATCACGACCCGCCAGACTGTGGCAGACAGTTCCAGGCTTTGCGGCTGGTATTGCAGACCAACCCGGACTGAATTGGAAGTGCCACTCGGTCCAGTAAGCGGCAGTGTACATTGACAAAGATGAACCATGCAGTGAGGCTCGAAAAGCGGTCAGCCTCGGGCGATCGAGGTGGCTCTGAAGGACCAAATTTCGCACAGGACATCATTGTCGATCAAGTTCAACGGTTGATCGATTGGTGGGGCACTCCAGGCCTCAAGCGGCTCGCCTCGCGAGGGTCCCGGACTTCTTAGCCTCTGGCACGAGCGATGGATGAATCAGAAGCGCCCAACTTTCGCCGAGTCGGTGATGCGTGCCCCTGGCGACGGATATAGCATGGTAGGAGAGCATCGGTTTGGATGTGCGTCATTTCCAGTTCGAGTGGGATGAGACAAAGACTTCCACGAACCTCCGCAAGCACGGTGTCTCCTTCGAGTTGGCGACATCGATTTTTGACGATTCCCGAATTCTCACTCTCGCCGACACAACGCACACCGAGGCGGAGGAACGCTGATTTTCGATTGGACTTGCGAGCACTGGAGCAGTGATGTCTGTTGCCTACCTTTGGACGGACGCCGTAACCGCACGTCGGGCGACGGCCACGGAGATTCGCGACTACATGGAGAACCAATGACCAATCAACCCCCCGAAGACGAAATGCCAGCGGAAATCGACTTCAGAAAGGCGGCGAGAGGTCTTCATCATATTCCAGCGGAGGCGGCTGTCTTTCTGCCCGCTTCGATCGAGAGAAGTGTATGGGAATATTTCTCGGACAAAGCCGAGCGCAGGGGTGTTGGCCTCTCGCAGCTTCTCACTGACGTTTTGAAACGCGACATTGAGATCAACGAAGCGCTGAAATAGCCCTCCCGTTTCCTGGCCTGAACTCCCTGCCCGGTGAACCATCGAAAGTCCTGTTCAGAAATCGATTCGGGCCCATGCGTGGCCATAGGTCCACGCTGACGGCGAACGGGCAACCAGGCGAGCCGCGAACATCGCTTATCTTCACAAGACGGCCACCTCTGATGTCGGCGTTAGCTTCCCTGATTTTCGAGGCTGCGTGACGGCCGGTAAGACCGTGGAGTAGGCAGATTATCAGCCCTTAGAGGCGTTAGCCTTTGCACGTCCAAGGCATGGTTGAAGATGGCGAGGACGTACCAGCGCTATCGACGCTTGACCAGTCGGCGGGCGACCCGGGACTGAGAGGCGCTGTCGCTGTTCGATTCTCTCTTCAGCCGTTGGAGAGAACGGTACGGGCCAACATTACTGCGCGAAAGCCAACTGGAAAAGATCGCACGGAACGCTCGGCTCGAAGGTGGTCCCCCGCTGACCACCATTCTGCGCGCAAATCCCTTGGCTGATTAGGCGGTTCGGCGCCGGGATAATACGAGACTTAGCAGTCCGCCGCTTAGGAGCAGCATGGACGAGGGCTCGGGTGTGGTAACCGGGGCGACGTCGTTGTCTGGTGCGAAGTCTGCAATCTGCTCGTTATTCGCAAGGCCGGTACGGGGCCACAGGTTCACCTTGTAATCAACAGGCAGCAGACCTTTGGACGCTAGAAAGTTTGCCGAGACCACGCCCTGGATCATGTTCCCGCTTACGGTGACGGAGCCGGGCGCCAGATTGACGTTTGCGACCGGATTCGGAGCGAAGTCGATGATTGTTCCCGTGAGATCGGGGCGGAGTACCACGATGATGTCGAAAAGAACGCCGGGGCGGAAGTCCCCGAAAAACTGATTGTGGGTGCCGCGATCCACGCCCCACACGTAGAGGGCTTCTTCGGTGGTTCCGATCGCGCCATTGTGAAAGCTTCGGAAGGTAAAGTCCGTTCCATTGAAGAAAACTTCGGCTCTCAGGACATCGAGGTCTCCGTTGTGAGGGCCGTTGAAGCTCGGCAAGAAGTCATCAGCCGCATCGATGATGGGTGCTGCGAAAACGGGCGCGCTTGTGACACCGCAGACCAGCGCGGTGAGGATCATTAGTATTGAGCGAATGACAGATGAGTTCTGTCGAAACGAAAACAGGATCATAGAGTGACACTCCTAAGGGACTGCTGGTGAAATTGGGCAGTCTCACCCTTTACCTGCGTGAAGAATTCGGCGGAGTGTACGTTAAACGGTGAAGGTTGTATCCTCAGGCGGCTTGGTCGAATTGGTTTTTCGAAGTGCCTGGTTGGGATTGCGAAACAAAGCCAATTCCTGGTGTATCGCGGCGGGCTCGTCTTTCGGCCTTGCGATCCGCGCGGTCGTTGGCTCGGCGCTGGGTTCGGCTGAGGTATGAGGTTTCTCTCGGATTTGTCTCGCATTCCGGTTCGTCGACGTCGCCTGCGGAGTTTTCGGCGTAACCTTGTGTAGTTGCTCCGCTGCTCTGCCGTTGTTTCTGGACCTTCCTTAGTTCTGCGAGGGCGTAGCGCCACTCCCGGCTTGCGTTGGCTACATAGCGGAGGACGAGACCTAGTCGTTTCTGACCCACTGGATCCAGGAACAGATCGAAGACGATTTGCTCCGGACCCGCGAGGTGTTCTGTGCCAGCGGGCGCGACAGATGCCATGAAAGCGGCTTCGATTCCCAGCAGACGCTGATAGCGCCAGCCTGTGACGGCCACCAGGTGAGTGAGAGTGTGTTCCTGCTCGCCCTGTGGGTTGTAACCTTCGACTAGTGAATCGTGCAGAGCTTCGAAAGCTTCTTTGCTTTCCCACGGCAGGACGGTCTGGCGTGAAGTGGCTCCGTGAGAGATCGCATTACCTGCGACATGGAGCTTGCCTTCTTCGGTGACCGGACCGGTGGAGAACTGAGAGTTGGCGCGATTTGCGAGAATCTGTTCGAGTGATGCCATGGTGTCGTCCTTGCGGCGCGTAGTCCGGGTTCTCCGGCGCGCGACGTGATTGTCTCAGAGGGTTGTATGGATTGGGATGCCGATTCGCGGCGTGGTGCGGGTAAGTTGTTGAACCGGCACACATGGAAATATTTTCAGGAAAGGGCAACGCACCCCAAATTGGCCGCGGATAAACGAAGATGAACGCCGATTCTAATTTGCTGACCGAGCGCATTTAGACGGAGCGATGTAATCTGCAAATGAGGCGAGTATGAGCCGTGTTCAAGAACTGGAAAAGCAAATAGCCGAGCTGGATCCGGTGGAATTGAGAGATCTTCGCGAGTGGTTTGAGCGTTACGATGCCGAGGCGCGGGACGGCAGATTGATTCCGATTCGAAGAGCGGCAAGTTGTCCCGGCTCGATGCACCTTTACCACTTGCTGGTGGACCACGGTTTCTCCTTTCCTGACGTTACGTGGGACTTAGCACCACTTGGCGCTTTCCTCAAAGAGTTGCGGAGGATCCCGAAACCCGAAAGAAGCGAGTAACAGCTCAATGAGCGGCAACGGCTAAGGGCGTATCGAATCTCCATTTGATTGTTAGAAAGGCCAATGGCCACGAACTAGCAGCGGATACCTTCGGTTCATCGCGCGACCGGCTGGAGCGAGCCTATGAGCTGGATGCCGAGATACGTCGTGACCTGCCACCGATGTTCGCTAAGAACCTGGGTGTACCGTGTCGCTCACAACGTTGCCACTGGGCACGTGATTCGGCAGCGGCGGATCACGGACCGGCTGGTGAGCATTGAGTCCATCGAGGCCATGCCCGGTATCGATCACGTGGAACTGGCCGCCACCCAGGCCGAAGCGCTCGATCGTCTCTCGATGCTTAGTCCAGCGCCTGAAACCACTCGACCGGCAAATCATCGTTTCCTATCTCGAAGGAATGGACGCAAGCCCGATCGGCGATCTTACCGGGTTGTCGTCGGGCAACATCGCGATGAAAGTTCACCGAATCAAAAACATTCTGAGACGCTGGTTCGGCGAAGGAGGACTTCATGCGAAGTGATTTCCACATTAAGGACTCGCTAGGGATCTGGCAAGACCAGCCTACGGAGCCATTCACAATGTCAGCAAACGCGTTGCGCTACAGGGCGCTGGAGCGGCAGTCAAAAGCCCGTCTTGAGGCGCAGGTTTCGGTGGTCATCGGCCTCGTCCTGAGCGCCTTCTTTGCGTGGACCTTAACCAGAGAAGCGACGCGACTACCTCCGCCACCGTTGGTGGAGGTCAGGACTGCCCTTCCTGCTACCAGGCATGGCTATGGTCATTGTGGGCACAGGGGCACAAAAGGCACCCCCGAATCCGTTGCGGAATGCTTTTCCCTTCTTCATGGTTCTCGCTGTGTGGGCCGTACTGTTTTTCGCTATGAGAAAGAAGCTCGGACGGGAGAATCTCCAGCAGGAGATCGAGGATTTGCGTGCGTTTGAGACAGAGAATCACTCATGAGGGAAGCCTTACCTCCCTCTGCGAACTTCGCAACGTGACTCATTGCTGGTTGAGAGCCGTGAACATTTGTGGGCCAATTGTTTAAAGGAGTCTGCCATGTCGAGCCAGTCCGCGGACGGAACGCGTCCTCTACCCGACCGTCCCAACCTTCAGCACTTTGAAGATCAAGCCAGAGATCTGCTCGAGGCAGGGGGCGCGAAGTCTCTTACCGACGCCCAACTGCAAATCGCCACGCTCTATGGGTTCGCAAGCTGGCCGAAACTCAAAGAGCACTTAGATTCTCTTGAAGAGGTTGGACAGCTTAAGCAGGCAATCGACAGCAACGATCTCGATCGAGTCAGGAGTCTCATGAGCAGTAACCCGGCGTTGCATCGAGCACCGTTGGGGTACGCACAGAATGGCCCGCTTACTTGGGTCGCGGAATGCCGCGTTCCGTGGGAACCGCCGTCACCGGTAAGGCTCGCGATGGCTGAGTGGATGATCGAGCATGGATCCGACGTTCACCAGGGTGGCGACGGGCCTTTGATGCGGGCAGCGCTTCGGGGTGAGCGGATCCCGATGATGGAACTTTTGGTCGCGCATGGCGCAGATGTGAACGCGGAGTGGAACGGCGATTTTCCGATTCTGTTTGCGCCATGTGAATCTGTCGCGCCTGCCGCGATGAGCTGGCTTCTGGAACATGGTGCGGATCCGAACTGCCCAAAACCGGGGAGGCGAATGACCGCTCTGGATTACTTGATCGGAACGTATGCCCGCTCGCAGGACCTGGCGACTTGTATCGATCTCCTGATCAACGCTGGTGGCGTCACGCGCTACAACCTGCCCGGTGTGCTCGACGTTCTTCAGGACCGGGTGGATCGATTAAGAGGGCATCTGGATGACAACCCGGACCTGGTAAACAGACGGTTTCCCGAGCTGGACTGTGGCAGCACTGGGGCTCGGCGACTTTTGCTGCAGGGAGGGACGCTTCTGCATGTTGCCGCGGAGTACGGCAGTATGGAATCGGCGAGGCTTCTGTTGGCACGGGGAGCGTTGGTGGATGCGCGGGCACTCGTTGATGAAGCTGGAGTCGGTGGACAGACCCCGATCTTCCATGCCGTGACGCAGTTCCGCGATACGGGACTTGCCATGACACGCTTGCTTCTGGACTCCGGAGCCGACCTATCTCTGCGGGTAAAGTTGCCGGGACATTACGAGAAGCCGGAGGAAGTCGTGGAGTGTACTCCTCTGTCTTACGCCATGCTTTTCCCGGGTTCTGAATTCCCGGGCGGCAACGAGGAGACCGTTCGCCTGCTTCGCGAGAGACTAGCCCCGGAGTAGAATCCGCCTATAAGAGCCTATAAGAGAGGAGCGACGTTGATGGAGAGCTTCGAAGTGTCGACGCCAGCACGCTCCGTCTGGGTCCGTTAATCCAGATCATAGCCCGCGTGGTCGAAGCCGGGCGGCACTACGCGCAGGGAGAACCAGGAATAGAGGACTGGCAGGACTTTCCGGTTCTCAAACTGACCGCATCAACGAGGCGACGCCAAAAGGTTGCCGGTGTCCCGGTCGTAGAGATAGTTGCGGCGACGGCCGTTCACCCTCACCAGCAACGTGCTTCGTGTAAGATCGTCGTTCACATGAACTTTCAGGCCGGGTCGACCATCGCATTCGACAAATGAACCTGACTGAAATCCGCGACTTACCGGCCTTAGCAGACAAGAGCCGCCGGATGGGATTGCTAGCTCCAGCCAGCCTTGTCCTGTAATCGTCAGCGTGTATAGCACCTTCCCTGTGGCGTCCACGTAGCGTTGGGGTTGTCCTCGGCCAAGGTCTTGCCTCTCACCTGCAAGGTTCGTAACGAGATTGTGGGCAATTAGCCCTGATTCGTCGATATAAAAATGGCCGACATTGCCCAGACGACCATCGGCGTACGTCATGTGCATGTGAAA
The DNA here is from genome assembly GCA_014379815.1 of Bryobacteraceae bacterium. The sequence continues at coordinate 14,941 of JACMLA010000791.1, forward strand.
GTGAGGCGGCCAATCCTCGTGGGCGCTATCCGGACCCAGTGTGGGGTAATTTGTATCGAAGGTCATCAGCAAGATCGTTCCGAGGTGATTGTTTACGACAGCGCGGTCGAGACCGAGGGCGCGGGTCGCCTCGTAGAGGCCGAACTCCAGATTCAGTGCGGCCTGGTGTTCCAGTGCGGGCCAGCGACCTTGCGAGTACTTTCCAGCGCGGCGAAGTGGGTGAGCATGCTCGACCCGGATATCCAGGCCCGGTTCCAGGATGTGCGTGTGCACCTCGGTCGAGTTGGTTCGTTCCAGCGGTAACGGAAGATCAACAACGATCGCCTTGGCTTCGCGTCGGAACGGCAGTCGGGCTTTCTGGACGATGACCGCTGCTACATTGGCAGGATCATTGACAGCGATTCGGAAAGAAGGAATCAGCGGCGGAGACGTGGGAGCGAGGAAATGGAAGAAGGCTTCGAGATCGTTCTCTCCTTCGTGCCTGGCACCGCTTAGCGGCTGGCACGCGGGGCAGATCTCCATCGAAGGCCTGGCTTCGAGGGAAGTTCCCCGGACTTTGACTAGCTTCACGCCGACGACGCGAGTTTCGGGCGACGATAAGAGCGAATCGTTAGAGAGCGGCCCCAGGAGCATCGTGGCTCCGAGGACCATGTAACGGATTGCAACAAGAGTCTGCATGCTGACCTAGAAGGTGATCTTCGCGGCGATCTGTAATTGCCGAGCGGGGTTCGGCGCTCCCGCAACGCCGCCAATCGTACCGAACGCGGCTGAACCGAACGTACTATTCGGTGTACCGAACTCGGTGCGATTGAAAGCGTTGAAAGCCTCGAATCGCAACTGGAAACGCAATCGCTCGGCCAGCGACGTTGACCAAAAGAGGGAGAGATCCACATTGTTTGTGCCAGGCCCAAAGACGTCGGGTAAAGTTCGCGACACATTGCCAAAGGTAAAGGCCGCTGGCTGCGAGAATGACGCTGGCGCAAAGTACTGCGCTAGCAGAGCAGTCGTATCGGCGTGGTCTCTACCTGAGGTGATTCCGGTACTATCGGGTCGCTGCCCGCCACCAAAGGAGTTGCTGGTGTTGTTGGCTACCGAGAGCAA
>JACMLA010000792.1 GCA_014379815.1 Bryobacteraceae bacterium
GCACAACCCGGCCTTCCACCAGCGACTGGAACATGCCAAAAACATCGGAGTTGACTTGTGGTTCGTACGTTACCAGGGAGCCAGGCGCATGCAGGACTCCGGCATCGATTTGCCAGCCGCTACCGGGCTTCAAACGATACGCTTTTGACAGATCAAGAATGCCGTTATCGCCCTGATCCCATCGCTCCAGACACTTGCGAACATCGTCCTGAGAGGTGCCCGGTTCCAGACCCATGAAGGTGTACGGAAAGTTGTTGCCCTTCGTGTTCAATTGAGACGGAAAGTAGTAGGCTTCGGGTTTGCCATTCCGACCCACTTTCTTTGCGAACTCGTCGCTCTGGTGCATGTGGTGCGGAATCGGCCCGAGGTTATCGAAGAACTTGCACAGCAGATTAAACCCGCCGTACTCGCGCATCACGTCCGCCCCGAGGAATTCGTCGCCTGCTACTTCGATAGCTTCCTTGAGAAGCACACGCTGTCCGCCGTGATCGATGTAACTGAGTCCCTCATTTTCCGAAGTGTCAGGCCCGTTGTCCGCTTTTGTGGTGGACGAAAACCATCGCTCATCGATGCCTCCGCGGTGCGCCCCCAGTGCATACAAGTCGCGCGGATCCAGTTTCAACCTGCCTCCTGGCATCAGGAACGACCGGGGCACCCAGCAAGGTGCGAGCCTGACGACTCCTTCTCCCGCGGCAAGGGCTTCGCGGATCACAGAACCCGACGACGTAACGGCTGTGGATGACATCAGCGCTACGCTATCACAGAGCACTCTTCATGGATATAAAACCGGTCGTCCTGGAAGGCCGTTACGTTCGACTTGTGCCCCTGGAACGTGAGCACGCGGACGCGCTCTGGAAGGCGGGTTCAGACGCTGATCTCTGGCGGTACACAGCTGCGAAAGTTTACTCGCTGGAGCAGATGCACGGCTATGTCGAGACAGCCTTGCGTGAACTTGCCAGCGGTCAATCGCTTCCGTTTACGACCACCGATGCGGGCAGTGGTGAGATCATCGGCAGCACGCGTTTCGCCGCTGTAGCAAAGGAACACAAACGTGTCGAGATCGGGTATACATTCCTCTCGCCCGCGTATCAGCGGACACCAGTAAACACGGAAGCCAAATTCCTGATGCTGCAGCACGCATTTGAAGTCTGGGGCGTTAACCGGGTTGAGCTGAAAACTGGTACGCAGAACAGCAAGTCGAGAGCGGCCATTGCCCGCATCGGAGGTGTCGAGGAAGGCATCCTTCGCCGGCACCTGATCAACCAGGATGGCTTTGTTCGGGATACCGTATTCTTCGGCCTGATCGCAGAAGAATGGCCGGAAACAAAAGCAAGACTGGAAGCGAAGCTCTCGCGACCGTGGCCTTAAGCCGCTGCGCCTGCTTCCGCCTCGCGATAGACCGCCATCAGCTTTTCAACATCGGGAACATCCTCCGGGCGTGTGTTTGCCAGCGGCGGTCGCACCGGCCCTGCAGTCATTCCCAGAACCTCCATTGCAGTTTTCATGACGGCCACTTCGTAACCTTTGAGTCGCTCACGGATCGCGTAAAGAGGGTGGACATACTTCTGCATCAGAAGGTCGAGCCGTGCGAAGTCCCTCGCCATTCCAGCGTCGGCCAAAGCCAGCGATACTTTAGGTGAAATGTTCGAAATGCTTGAGGTGTAGGCCTGCACACCAACGGCAAAATAGGTAGGTACGCAATCGTCGCCAAGCCCCCCGTACCACGCCAGACGGTCCCCGTTGTGCTGCATGATGCGCTGGTACACGCGACCATTTCCCTGACCGTCTTTCCATGCTCCCAGCGTTGGAATGCGGTCACACAATCGCGCTACCTGCTGCGGAGTAAAAACAGCCCAGTCCCTGCTGTAAATCATCATCGGCAAGGCTGTCGCATTTCCAATTCCCTCGTAGTACGCAAGAAGACCTGCCTCGGGAGAACTTCCGTAATAGGGAGGGAGCACCAGCAGCACTTCCGCACCGGCCCGTTCGACGCGACGTGCGATGTCCGAACCGGTCGACAAGCTGAACCCGGTGCCAGCGACAACAGGCATCCGGCCCGCAACGGCTTCCACTGTGACCCGGATGACCTGCTCGACTTCATCCGGAGTGAGCGAATACAACTCACCCGTTCCTCCCGCCGCCACCAGAGCGCAAAAGGGATGAGCCGCCATCTCGTCGACATTGCGAGCCAGAGCGTCAAAGTCGAGGGACAGGTCGCGGCGGAAGGGCGTTACGGGAAAGCCGAAGACGCCTTTGAGTTGTTTGCAGAAATCCGAAGCAGCAGTCATGAACCTGCCAGTTTACAGCACCGGTCTATGCCGGCGGACTGCGGTGCGAGTGCATCCACTGCTGTGTTTTCTCCAGACTCAGTACGCCATTGATCGCGCCGATGTGCTCTACATTCATCGCTCCAACAGCGTTGGCGAATTCAGCGGACTTGCGATAAGACCAGCCTTGCGCTATGCCTGCCAGAAATGCTCCAGCGAAACAGTCGCCTGCTCCTGTTGTGTCGACAGCGCTTACCTGGAATCCGGCAACCTCGTCTGAAACGCCGTTGCAGTATAGGGTGCAGCCCGACGGTCCCGTCTTGACGACAATATCGGGAACACCGTTTTTTTGAATTTGTGCCACTGCGGCATTGACATCGGTGGAGCCTCCCAGTAAACGAGCCTCTGCATCGTTAGCAAAGAGCAAATCTGTGTAAGGTAGAGCGGGACTCAGATCCAGCATCCAGCGTTCTTTGGAGTCCCATCCAGTGTCGATAGACGTCGTGTATCCAGCCTCTTTTGCCCGCCGCATCAGATCTCCTGTTTCGCTCCGCAGGGAAGGGAGCGCAAAAGGATTCGCCAGATGAAAGTGACTGAATCCCGCACGGGGCGCGAGATCCACCTGGGACAATACCATGTTGCGGCTGGCACCGGGCCTGTGCAAAAACTTACGATCCCCGCCCCGATGCACCAAAACGGTTGTGCACGGCGTACGTTCACCTGGAACTGTAGACACACTCCCGATATCGACGCCGTTCGTCCGCAGAATCTCCAGCAACCGGGCGCCGATCTCGTCGTCTCCCACAACACTAAGAAGCCCGACCGGCACGCCGAGCTTTGCCAGTGTAGTCGACGTATTCGCGCCGTTGCCACCGATACCTTCTGAGATGGATTCGACCCACGTAGTCGTGTTCCAGTTCAGATCTACTACCGGCCACACTGCGATGTCGAACACTACATTGCCGCAGCAGACCACACCCTGAATCCCGGCCAGTGCCATGAAGAGCTTTCAGCATGCCACAAGAGGTCCGCGTTGCCTCTGCTGCAAACCTGGCAACCTATAATTGGGGTGACCCATGGCCAATGAGATCGCGAATTACGTCCACAAACACGAAACAAGGCTCCTCGACGAACTGATTACTTTCCTCCGGATTCCCAGCATCAGCACTCTTCCCGAGCACAAAGACGACGTGGAAGCCGCCGCTCAGTTCACCGCGGAAGCGCTCGGCGACGCTGGACTTGAGAACATCGAGGTCATCCAAACCGGTGGCCATCCCCTGGTGTATGCCGACTGGCTGCATGCCCCCGGCAAGCCGACGGTGCTTCTCTACGGCCACTATGATGTGCAGCCACCGGACCCCCTCGAACTCTGGAAAACTCCCCCGTTTGAGCCTGAGGTGCGCGACGGCAATGTGTATGCCAGGGGTGCCGCCGACGACAAGGGCCAGTTTTACATGCACATCAAGGCCATCGAAGCGCTCGGTGAACTCCGCGGCAAACTGCCGGTGAACGTCAAGTTCCTGATCGAAGGTGAGGAAGAAATTGGCGGCGCGTCAATCGCCAGCTACGTGCCTTCCAACAGAGAGAAGCTAAAGGCGGACGTGGCAATCGTGTCCGACACCGCCATGTATGCCGAAGGGATCCCTACACTTTGCGTCGGTCTTCGCGGCCTGATCTACACGGAGCTGGAAGCGACCGGGCCCATGCGTGATCTGCACTCCGGCCTGTATGGCGGCGCAGCACCGAACCCTATCTTTGGCTTGATCGAAGTTCTGGCAAAGGCGAAAGGACCTGACGGTCGGATCTTAATCCCGGGCTTTTACGACGGGGTTGCTGAACCGGCGGAGGCAGAGATCCGCAGCTGGAAAAACCTGCCCTTCCGCGAGGCCGATTTTCTGGCGAACGAAGTTGGTTCGCGTACCCTCAGCGGCGAACCGGACCGCATGGTTCTCGAGCGAGTCTGGTCCCGGCCCACGCTCGAAGTGCATGGCATTGCGGGTGGGTTCACAGGTACTGGCGCGAAAACCGTAATTCCGTCAAAGGCCACCGCGAAAGTCAGTTTCCGGCTGGTGCCGAATCAGGACGTGGACCACATCGTCGCTGCCTGGAAGAGCTTCATTGCAGCCAACACTCCCGCGGGCATCACGCTTCACGTCAACGTGCTGAAGGGGGCGTCGCCTGCTGTTGTGGTGAACCCGGACCATCCTGCGATTTCCGTGGCTGCACGCGCGTTCTCTGAGATGCTCGGCTGCGAAACGGTCTTTACGCGATCGGGAGGCTCCATCCCAATCGTAGGTGAATTTGCCGAACATCTTGGAATCCCGACAATACTGATGGGCTTTGGTCTCCCCGATGACGGCCTGCATTCCCCCAACGAAAAATATCGCGTCTCAAACTACTACACTGGCATTATGACGATCGCCCATTTTCTAGAGTTGTACGGCGCTGAGTCATAAGTCTTCTTGTCGCAAAGTCTTTCATCGGCGGACCCCAAAGCTCCTGACACACCAAACAGTGTCGTCAAGTCAGCAGGCATCGTTTCGATTGCAGTTTTTTCCAGTCGCATTACGGGCCTTGTCCGGGAGCAGGTCCTCGCCGCGCTCTTTGGAGCCAGTCAGGCTCTGGACGCCTACCGGATTGGTTTCCTGATTCCAAACCTGACGCGGGACTTATTTGCAGAAGGTGCCCTGTCCTCCGCTTTTGTCCCGATCTTCACGGAATACCTCTCTTCCCGCAGCCGGGAAGAAGCCGCCCGACTTGCCAATCTGGTCGCTTCCGCCATCATTCTGGTAGTCGGAACGATTTGCATACTGGGAGTGATTTTCAGCCCGTTCCTGGTGGCTATGATTGCCCCCGGTTTCCTCCGGTCCCCAGGCAAATTCGAGCTTGCCGTCCAACTGACACGCATCATGTTTCCTTTTCTGCTGATGGTCGCCCTGGCGGCCCAGGCCATGGGAATCCTGAACGCTTGCAACCGCTTTGCCGTTCCAGCGACTGCATCCACCATGTTCAACATCGGATCGCTGATTGCCGGATTGTTTCTGGGCAAAGTTGTTGGGCCACATATTGGTCTATCGGAGATCCATGGAATGGCGTGGGGTGCGGTCACGGGCGGAGTATTGCAACTCGCCTGGCAGATTCCAAGCCTGCGCGCGGCAGGGTTTCACTTCCAGCCCACCATCGACTGGTCCGATCCGGGCCTACGCCGGATTGCACTCCTGATGGGGCCCGCAATCCTGGGCAATGCTGCCGTTCAGATTAACGTGACGGTCAATAACAACCTCGCCTCGCACCTCGGCGACGGAGCCGTCAGCTGGTTACAGTTTGCGTTTCGGTTTATGCAACTCCCGATCGGCATTTTCGGAGTAGCGATTGCGTCGGCTACTTTGCCTGCGATCTCACGAAGCGCCTCCCTGCAAAACATTCCCGAGTTCCGGGCCACTCTCTCGCGATCGCTGGGCATGGTATTCCTGCTCACTGTTCCATCCGCGGTCGGCCTTGCTGTACTGGGGCGATCTATCGTTGCAGCCGTGTATCAGCATGGGGCCTTTCAGGTCTCCGATACGGAACAGACATCAAGGGCTCTTTCCTGGTACGCGTTAGGTCTGATTGGATATGCGGCCATCAAGGTCATTAATCCGGCCTTTTATGCGTTAAAGGATTCCCGCACACCGATGATGATCAGCTTTGGCTCCATCGTCGTGAATCTTGTGGTCGCTTTGTGTACGGTCAAGTTCCTTGGGTGGGGTCACAGCGGACTTGCGCTGTCGACGTCGGCAGTGGCAATTTTCAGCGCGGTAGCCCTCTTTGTCATAATGCGCAATCGTATTGGCGGAATTTATGGCCGGAATCTCTGGAGTAGTTTTGTCCGCATTACCGCTGCATCTTGTTTGATGGGCGTGGCGGTATATGCCAGCAGCCTGGGAATCCACCGGGCACTGGGGGAGCAGAAACTCACGAGTTTTGTAGACCTTGGCGTCTCGATTCCACTTGGAATGGCAGTCCTCTGGATCAGTTGTCGCCTGATCGGAGTGCCTGAGCTGGATTCGGCCGCAGCCGCGCTTGCTGGCCCTCTGCGACGCAGGATTCCATTCCTCGGTAAGGGTCGCCCTGTCCCTTAAAGCATCAACCCTGATACCTTTAAACTATGAGTCCCCAGCTCGAGGCTGTGCTTTGTCTGCAGTCCCTCGATGAACGCGCCGCTGCTTTGCAAAAAGAAATTGCAGCCCTTCCCAAACATGTAGCCGAAATCGAACGAAAACTGGACGCTCACCTCAGGCGTCTGGAGTCCGATCGCGCAGCACTCATAGCGAGCCAAAAACAACGCAAGAGCCTGGAAGAAGATATCAAGGTGTACCAGCAGAAAATTGCAAAACTGAAAGACCAGATGCTGGGCGCCAAAACCAACGAACAATACCGCGCATTTCAGAATGAAATCTCCTACGCCGAAAATCAGACTCGCGAAGCCGAAGATCAGATCATCGTGCATATGGAAGCCAGTGAGCCTCTGGACACTGTCGTAAAGGCGTCAGAGGTCCAGTTTGCTCAGGAGAAAAAAGTAGTTGTCCAGGAGCAGGAGCAGGCCAGGAAAACTATGGAGGTGAACCAGGCCGCGCTGAAGGCGATTCTGGCCGAGCGACACCAGCTCGCCACCACTATCGAAGCGAGAATTCTTGCTCAGTATGAAAGGGCGAAGAAGCGCTGGCACACCAGCGGCATCGCCGACGCGACGGCAGGCCGATGTGATGCCTGCCACATTTCGCTCCGTCCACAGTTCTTTCAGGAGTTGAAGCAAGGCGGACTCGTGATGACCTGCGAAAGCTGCGGGCGCATCTTGTACTACAATCCGCCGGTGAGCATGGAGCACGAGCTGCACCAGAAGGTCTGAGCCGGGTGCGTGCCTACCTAGCTGTACTAGCCATCGCTGCATATTTCTCTGCGATGGCTTGGCCGGGCTTGTGGTCTGGCTTCAATCATGACGACCTCATGAATACCACCTTCACTCTGCGTGATGGGTGGGAACGGATTCTGAAAGGCAATCTTCTCTTTTTCAGTACAGAGTACAGACCTCTTGGAGCCTTGTTTTACCGGTCACTGTATGACACATTCGGCCTCAATAGCTTCCCTTTCCGTGTCGTCGGAATCAGTTGCCTCGCCATTAATATTGTCCAGCTATACCGGCTGACACGGATACTTACGGGAAGCGGAGAAGCCGGATTGTACGCGGCGACCATCATTACCTGGCATGGGAATTTCGCGCCCTTGTTCTTCGGTTCGGGAAACATCTACGACGTCCTGGCGTTCTTGTTTTACATCAGCGCTTTGGTTTACTACACGGGGGTCCGCAGGACCCGCGTCCTCAAGGCCAAAGACGTCGCGATACTGGCTCTGCTGCAGATCTGTGGATTGAACTCGAAGGAATTCACGGCGACCCTGCCCATTGTCCTGGCGGCATACGAGTTGATCTTTCACAGGCCAAATGAAAGCCTGCTCCGGTGGCCTTTGCGCGAGGGCCGGGGCGTATTGCTTTCAGTTATTATTTCCGCTGTGTACGCCCTCGGCAAGGTCTTCGGCCCTGAGTCCCTCACCTCTCAGGTTGCCTATCGCCCGCGAATTTCGCTTGAAGCTTACTTCGCCTCTGCCGTGGTGTTTCTGAACGACTTCACCTACCAAACCACATGGGGAAGCATAGACAAAGCCGCCGTGTTGATTGTCTGCCTGATTGCGCTCCCGCTGGTCCTTCGGAATCGCACCATGCTGGTAGCCGCCGCTCTCTCCCTTCTCGGCCCACTTCCCGTGATGTTGATTTCCCCTCGCGGCCTCGCTTCTCACTACATCACTGTCGGCGGCCTTGCTATCTGGACTGCAGCGCTGCTGCTGGATCTGCGACTGCGATTTGTCAACCTGATCCGAGCAAAGCCATGGGAGTCTGTCTACCTCCAATCAGTAATGTTTGTGTTGTTGTTCGGCTATGTCGTCAAGACACATGGGAAAGAAAGCGCGTTCCAGTATGATGCATTCTGGAAAGAAAACCGGCCTATTGAGGAAGCGCTCGCCTCCATGCGCAAACATCCCGAGTGGTTTACAACGGAACGCCGCGTTCTGGTTGCTTCCGACCCTTTTGAGAACCACGAATGGGGATCAGTGTTCTCCGGTATTCTTACCGCGGGACGGTACGATCTCCCGATTTTCCGTCTTCAGAACCTCGACCGCAAGAAGGATACGGAAAGAATCGACTGGTGCAATACGTTCCTGAAATGGAAGGATCACGACTTCGTTGAGGTTTCCCGGGACGAAGCTTTGCGTTAAAGCCGGTAATCCTCCTTTAACCGTTCTGTGATATAACGAGGGCGACCAAAGGAGGCAACACCCGTGAAAGTTTATGCAGGCAAAGACATACGCAATGTCGGCGTTGTGGGCCACGGACATTGCGGTAAGACAATGCTCACATCCGCCCTTCTTTACACTTCCGGAGCTGCCAAACGTCTGACCCGTCCGGACGAAGGCAACACGCTGACCGACTTCGACGATGAGGAGATTGCCCGTAAAATAAGCATCTCCACCGCTGTAGCAATCGCAGAGTGGGATCAATGCAAAATCAACCTGCTCGACACCCCGGGCTTCAGCACACTCATTCAGGATGCGCGCGCTGCACTGCAGGCCGCCGATTCCGCCCTTGTTGTGATCGACGGCGTAGCCGGAGTGGAAGTCATGACGGAAAAGGTGCACGCCTTTACCGACGAGTTCCACATGCCCCACACGTTTTTCGTCAACAAGCTGGATCGCGAGCGCTCCGATTTCAGCCGTACTGTCGACCATATACAGGAGGTTTTTGGAAATACGGCCTTCCCGATTCAATTGCCGATTGGTTGCGAACGAAACTTCAGCGGAATCATAGACCTTCTCTCTATGAAGGCGTACCAGTACACGCCAGGCAGTAATGGCCGCGGGGCGGAGTGCCCGATTCCCGACAACATGGCGGAAGCGGCAAAACAGGGCCACAACACGCTTGTCGAGATCATCGCGGAAGGCAAAGACGAGCTGATGGAGGAGTACTTCGAGCTTGGGACGCTACCCGAGCAGGACATGATTGCGGGCCTGCACGAAGCCATAGCAAAAGACAAACTCTTCCCCATCCTTTGTGGATCCGCACACCAGAATATCGGCATGGACCTTCTGCTGAACTACTTCGCCGTGTTTTGTCCCTGCCCTCTGGAACACGAAAACGTTCACATGAGGCGTGGGAGTGAGGATGTGGTCCGTCCGATCACAGACGACGACGTCCCCGAGCTTTTTGTGTTCAAAACGCTTGCGGATCCATTTGCCGGTCGCGTTTCCTACTTCAAAGTTTTCTCGGGAGTTGTGCGGAACGACGATCACCTGTTCAATATGCGGACCGGGACCGAGGAACGCCTTGCCCACGTGAGCGTGCCCATGGGAAAGCAGCTGATCCCGGTATCCGAACTTCATGCCGGAGATGTCGGAGTCGTCGCGAAGTTGCGGGACACTTTGACGGGAGATACGCTGGGCCCGAAGAACTCGAATACTGTCTTTGACAAACTCACCTTCCCGGAACCGTCGATTGCGTACGCGATTTCGGCAAAGACTCGCAACGATGAAGACCGCATGGGAAACGCGATCGCCCGTATCCTGGAAGAGGATCCGATGTTGCGGTTTTATCGCGACCCGTCAACGAACGAGTTTCTGCTGGCTGGCACAGGCCAGCAACATATCGAGATCATCGTCAGCCGCCTGCGGAAGCGCTACAACGTGGATGTTACGTTGCACGCCCCTAAGGTCCCTTACAGAGAGACCATCCGCGGTCGCGCGGAAGTACAGGGACGTCACAAGAAGCAGACCGGCGGCCATGGACAATTTGGCGACTGCTGGGTTCGTGTCGAGCCGCAAGAGCGAGGGCAAGGCTTCAGCTTCGAGAACGCCATCTTTGGTGGGGCCATACCGAAGCAATACGTTCCTGCAATTGAGAAAGGAATGGCCGAAGCCGCGGCGCGAGGCTACCTCGCTGGCTTTCCCGTTGTTGACTGGAAGGTTACCGTGTTTGACGGTTCCTATCACGATGTCGATTCGTCGGAAATGGCGTTTAAAATGGCCGCCCGCAAAGCTTTCCGAGCCGCTATGGCTGCCTGTAAACCCACTCTTCTCGAGCCTGTGATGCACGTCGAGGTACAGGCACCGGTCGAGTTCGCGGGCGACCTCATGGGTGACTTGAATGGCCGGCGCGGGCGTATCGGCGGCATGGACACGAGGGGAACGACGCAAGCCCTGAAAGCCCAGGTTCCAATGGCGGAGATGCTGACTTACCAGAACGACCTCACATCCATGACACAAGGCCGGGGCACGTTCACCATGGAGTTCAGCCACTACGATTACGTCCCCCAGCCGCAGGCGGAGAAGGTGATCGCAGCCGCGAAAGCAGCAGCCACAGGGACTGTCGACGAAGACGATTGAATCCTGACCCGCGCTCGCTGGAAGTGTATCCTGACTAGCGGGATCCTGACATGAAACGGCGCGCTTTTTTGACTACCTTAGCGGCGGCGGCAGCGCCGCCTCGAGATTACGGCACAACGCTGATTCACGAGCACATCCTGGTGGATTTCATTGGAGCCGACCAGGTTTCGCCTTCGCGCTACAACGTGGAGGAAGTCATTCGCGTTGCCCTTCCAAAGCTCAGAGATTTGAAGGAGCGTGGCTGCAAGACGCTGGTGGAATGCACACCTGCTTACCTGGGACGAGATCCCGGCCTGCTCCGCAAACTCTCAGCGGCCAGTGGAATTCAGATCCTGACGAATACCGGCTGGTATGGAGCCAACAAAGACAAACACCTTCCGAAGGAAGCATGGACGTATAGCCCTGACCAGATCGCAGACCGCTGGACACGCGAGTTCCGTCATGGCATCTCCGATACGAAGGTCATCCCTGCATTCCAGAAGATCGGTGTTGACTCCGGCCCCTTGTCAGAAGTAGACCGCAAGCTGATCGTTGCAGGGTGCCTCTGCCACAAGGCAACCGGTCTGCGAATGCACGTCCACACCGGCGATGGCAAAGCAGCGATGGACATCATCAGTGAGATTCGGAAGCAAGGTCTACCGCCTTCCATCTACGTCTGGGTGCATGCCCAAAATGAAAAGGATCGTAAAGTCCACGAGGAAGCGGGCAAAGCTGGCGTTTGGCTGGAATTCGACGGCATAAACAAAAACTCGCTCGAATTACACATCAACGCAGTTCAGGAGCTGACCGCGGCAGGTTACGGGAAGCAACTCCTGATCTCTCAGGATTCCGGCTGGTACCGCGTTGGAGAACCCGGCGGGGGAACGTTCAACGGGTACACGTATCTTTTTGATGAATTCCTTCCAGCCCTGAAGAAGCGAGGAGCAACCGAAAGCCAGATCGAGCATCTTCTGGTCACCAACCCAGGCACCGTCTTAAAAGGGTCCTGACCCATGCGCGCCGTCACGATAGACTACCTCCACCGGGATCTTCGCGAGCGCGATCTTACAGACCCACGCGAACCCACGGACGATGAAGTGCTGTTCCAGATCCTCGAAATTGGGATCTGCGGTACAGACCGCAATCTGGCGTCCTTTCGCTATGGCCGGGGACCAGTTGGAGACGACTTCCTCGTACCGGGCCACGAAGCATTGGGCGAGGTCTTAAACACCGGTCCTGCAGTCCGGCATCTGAAGCGCGGAGACCTCGTTATCCCATTAGTCCGCCGCCCCTGCACGCCACCTTGCTACTCCTGCGAACGTAATCGCCGGGATCTGTGCACCTCAGGGAATTACACGGAGCGGGGCATCATGGGGGCCCATGGCTACTTCACCGAACAGGCAATTGATCGTGAAACAGACCTGATCCGTATCGATTTCACTTTGCGCGATCGTGCCGTTCTTCTGGAACCCCTGAGCGTGGTTGAGAAGGCGGTAGCCCGAGCGCTTGAGAGCCACCAGGGTCAACCGGCAACGGCTCTGGTGCTGGGAGCAGGAACGGTCGGCTTACTCGCCGCCGGTGTTCTCCGCTTGCGGGGCCTCGAAGTGGATCTGGTGTCTGTCGAGGCTTCAGGGTCGCGCCGTGCTTCTCTTGCACAGGCTGCCGAAGTTCGCTATCTACAGAAACCCGACCGCAAAGCCGATATCGTGATTGAAGCAGCAGGTCCGCCGGAAGCTGCTGACGTGGGACTGCGCGCGCTGGCAACTCTGGGTGTGATGGTCGTGCTAGGCGCTTACGAGACCCGGCAACCGGCTCCTCTCCTTAACTTGATTCTCGGGAACCAGACCGTACTCGGAAGCGTGAATGCCAGCCCTGAGCACTTTAGCCTCGCGGCAAAAGACCTGGGCCGACTCCCGGAAGCGATCACCTCTGGTCTGATTCAACGACTTGGCTTTGGCGAATACCGTCGCACTCTGACAGGTGTTCCCCTTGACGCTCCCAAGATCGTGCATGTCAGCAACTGAGCACGTCCGTGCGTTATCCAGTTCGAGAATAATCGCCCCCGGTCACCACTAGACCCACGTGATGGAATCGGCAGATGGCGTAGCCGCTCTCCTCCTGCTGCCATTGGCAGTGTGGATCCTCATCAGCGGCCTCGACGACCTTGCTGCCGATGCTGCTGGCCTGTTTGCAGCAATCTACTGGCGCGGACATCCTCGTCCTTCACGACGGGAGCTTCTCCGCCACCCGCAGCGCCGTATCGCCATTTTTGTTCCCTGCTGGAATGAAAGTGAAGTGATCACGTCGATGATCGGTGCGAACAGAGAGCGGGTCCTGTATACGACCTACGACTTCTTCGTAGGCACTTATCCCAACGACGAGCGTACCGTCGACGTCCTCGGCAAGCTGGAACGTCAGTACAACAATGTCCACCTCGCACTTTGTCCCCACGATGGGCCCACGTCAAAGGCGGACTGCCTGAACTGGATTTACCAGTGCATGCTCTTTTTCGAACAGGCAAACGGCATTCATTTCGAGATCATTGTCACGCACGATGCAGAAGACGTCATTCACACCGACTCGCTGCACTGGATCAACTGGTACTCAGCCGAGTATCAGATGGTTCAGATCCCGGTCCTTCCTCTCCCTACGCCCCTGACGGACTGGACACATGGCGTCTATTGCGACGAGTTCTCCGAATATCAATGCCGCGACATGCCGGCGCGGCAATGGATGGGTGCCTTTGTGCCTTCCAATGGCGTCGGCACCGGATTCTCACGAGCCGCTCTAGATGAACTGGCAGCTGCCGAAGGCAATCGTATCTTCGAACCGGTCTGCCTGACAGAAGACTACGAAAATGGTTTGCGGCTGAAACTGCGCCATGCAAAACAGATGTTCGTGAACGTACCCGGGATGAGGGTTGCGACACGCGAGTACTTCCCTCGCACCTTCGCGACGGCTGTCCGACAGCGGACGCGCTGGGTCACCGGCATTGCACTACAAACGTGGGAACGACATGGCTGGAGCGGAAGCATGGCCGACCGGTACTGGCTATGGAGGGATCGCAAAGGGCTGGTTGGCAATCCCGCCAGTTTACTTGCCAACGTAATCTTTGCGTGGAGCCTGTTCCGACACCAGGGAGTACTTGGGCAGAGGATTGAAGAACTCGCCGCAGTACTTGGAGTCACGGCGGCGCTGGGTGCTTATCGAATCCTTTTCCGTGGCTGGTGTGTCGGCAAGCGATTCGGCTGGAAGGTAGCAGCAGGTGTTCCCATCCGTGTCGTGCTCGCGAACTGTATCAACACACTGGCAGGCGGACACGCTCTGTTCAACTACGTCTCCGCGCGTCTGAGAGGTCAGCCTTTGCGCTGGGTCAAAACCGCGCATCAGTACCCCACAGCGGCGGCGCTTCAGCCGAAACACATACTGCTGGGTGAACTACTTGTAAGAAACGGATACGTTCCTGCGGCACATCTGACCGAGGCGCTGAACACGCAGAAGCCAGGCCAGAAATTAGGCGAGCGCTTAATGGAACTTGGGTATCTTGGTGAGGAAGATCTTTACGAAGCGCTTAGCTTGCAAACGCAGCTGCCACAGTGTTCCCTGGAACCTGCCCAGGTGAATCCACAGATCGCGCGTTCGCTCCCACGCCGCATTGTGGAAGAACTTAGGGTGATTCCATTCCGCATCGAAAACGGACAGCTCTTACTGGCAACCCCGACCGTTCCTCGGGTGGATTCCGGCGAACGGCTCCGGTGCTTCACTCTTTTGCAAATCCGTTTTCACCTGATCTACCCGACCCAGTACTCGGAACTTGTTACTCAATTGCTCTAAGGTCTGGTCTTGAACGAAATTTCGCGGCGTCAGAGTTTTTGAGCGCCGTCTAGCTTTGATAAGTTCCGGTCGAAAGTTCCGAAAGGAAGATGTCCTGACCGACGGGCCAACTCAAGCATGAGGCAGTCTGAGAACCCGAGTCCCGGTCTCAAGCGGAAGAGTTCGAGCGCCAGTCCGACGGCTTCTGGCTCTTGCAATGCGAGGTCGCGATGCTCGGTTAACATTTCGACTGCCCTGGCGAGATCCGCAGCACCCATCTCGTAGACAGTAGAGAGTACCCAGGTAGCTTCCGCAAGAGCCAAAACGGAAACCCACGCGCCGGGCCCAACAAAACTCTCGGCCGCCGCAACCTGAGTCGGATCATCCCGAGCAATCAAACGGACCAGTACGTTGGTGTCAATCGCGCGCATTGCGCTTTCGAACGTAGGTCCGGATAGCTTCTTTGAGTTGATCGACGGTTTTCGTCTCGAAAAGTCGCTTGCCAAACACCGCTTGATGGATATCCTCCGAACTGAAGCGACCAGCTCGGCGAATGATGACCTTATCGCCCTCGTCAGCCCATTCCAACATGGAGCCGGGGCCTACACCGAGTTTGCGGCGAACAGCTGCGGGAACAGAAACTTGCCCTTGTGCCGTGACTTTCGATCGTACAATGGCCATGGCTTACATTACCACGGTAATGGCCGGGATATTCTCTTTATCTTTGGTCCTGCCCGTTGAACAGCATGAGCATTGTGGTAAGGAAGTTTGTGTCGGCAATCGTGCGGAAGGCACTCGTACAGCACGTTCACGCTATGCTGGCGAGAAGAGATTCCGGGGCCTCTTCAAGTGCCTGAACTGGCGTCTCACGCGTCACGGTACCATTCCGACCATTCAGCCATCGATCTGAGATTCTGAAGCGTGAGATCCAGTACCTTAGAGCGCTGGCTGCCAGACATCTGGGCTGCGCCAGAACGATGGCTGGCCGCAATCATCTCCTCCGGTGAATCAGAACTGGCGCTAGACCTCCTACGAGCACATCCTCACCTCATCCATGCACGCCTCTCCGGAAATCGGACAGCGCTTCTTCAGGCAGCCTACTGCGGCAAGCAGGAACTTGTCGCCCAGCTCGTCGAGCTTGGGGCGAAGCTGGACTTAATCGGCACCGTGGCTTTAGACAGGCTCGAAGAGGTGGAGACCATGTTGCGCGACAACCCTGAATGGATCAGGAAACATTCTTCGGAAGGTCTGGGAGTGCTGCACGTAGCGAGCCGACATGCAAGCGTCGCTATGCTCTCGCTGTTGCTAACTGCAGGTGCCGGCATCGATACACGCGACAACAAGGCTGGAGTCACACCCCTGTTCATGGTCGGAGATCAAAACCTGGCTAATGCGGAATTCCTGATACAGCGGGGAGCCGACATCGAGGCACGGAGCAAAGACGGGTTTACTGTCCTGCACCGTGCCGCCACTTACGGGCAGCGAAACTTAGTGGAACTCCTGCTGCTTTACCGAGTGCAGATCGATGCCCAGACCCGAGCCCGTCAAACGGCTTGGGCCTTCGCCGTTAAGAGCAAAAACTTCTTAATCGCCGACCTTCTGAGTTCCGCTAAGACGTCACCGAACTACCTGACTGGGTCGGCGGCTTTGGGGGGAGCAAAATAAGACGAGGGCTCGAGGGCCACCAGTCGTGTCTTTTTCCACTTGATTCTTACGGTTCCCCGGCGGCGTTCCACTACCATCGCCGTAGCGCGACTGCGGATCTCCATGTACCAGTCAAGCTCGGCTTCGCCCTTCGATGCCGACAGCACCTCGACCGAAGAGGTGACTTCAGCCTGAGCAATTAATGCGGCTACGTTGGCCCGGATCTCCGCACGGTTTTCCAGGTCTCGTGGCAAGGATTGCGCGAATCCGTCAGGATCGCTATTCGCCAGGGCCGTGGCGAGTGGTGTGACTACGTCGAGCGCGTCAGTGCGATCGTCCGCCCAGGCCGTCAGCGCGACTACATGGGCGGCGACATGGAGGACAGCAAACGCGAAGAAACCGCGCCGGGTCACGAACGATAGTTGCCGTTAATGCGGATGTAGTTCTCGGTGAAGTCGCAGGTCCAGAACCGGGTCTCGCCCTTGCCGTCACCCTTTAGCTCGACCCGGATCAGGCATTCGCGGTCGTCCAGTTTCGTCTTCAAACTGGCTTCATCGAAATCAGCGGCCATACCGTTGCTGCAAACGTGAACACCCTGCATGTAGATATCGATCTTGTTCGGGTCGAAGTCCACGCCAGCCTGTCCTGCTGCGGAAAGTACCCGGCCCCAGTTAGGATCCGATCCCGCCACTGCCGTTTTCACGAGTGGGGAATTCGCGATGCTGCGCGCGATTTTGGTTGCCGCTTCTTCATCGGACGCGCCCACCACACGAATGGTAATCAGCTTGGTTGCGCCCTCGCCATCGCGCGCGATCTGCTCGGCAAGATCTTCCATCAGCAGACACAATGACTCTTCCATGGTCCTCCGCTCCCGTTCCGAAGGACGGATATTGGAAGCGCCGTTCGCCATCAGGACCACGATGTCGTTTGTCGAGGTATCGCCATCCACGGACAAACGGTTGTAACTCATTTCCACGGCGCGCACCAGCATCTGCCGCAGGTGAATCGGCGAGATTGCAGCATCGGTCATCACAAACCCGAGGGTCGTCGCCAGATTGGGCTGAATCATTCCGGAACCCTTGGTCATCCCAGCGATCACAATCTCCCCAGCCTTCAAAGCTACTTCGGCGTGGGCGAGTTTTGGCTGGGTATCGGTGGTCAGCATGGAATGCGCCACGTCCGGGTAATGGCTCTCGAGAAGATCCTCAAAGAGCCGCGGTACAGCATCCACAATCAGCGAGCTATCAAGTTCCACGCCTATGACTCCTGTGGACGCGGGCAGGATCTGGGCGACAGGAACCTTCAGTTGCTTCGCGACGGCACGGCAGGAAGCCAGTGCCACTTCCTCGCCATTGCGCGTTGCGCAGTTGGCATTTCCGGCATTGACCAGGATTGCACTGACACGACCGCGTGAAGCACGCAAGTGCTGTTTCGCAATTCGTATTGGTGCGGCCTGCACCCGGTTGGTTGTAAACACCGCAGCAGCGGATGCCGGCTGATCTGATACGATCAACCCGAGATCCTCACGGCTGTCCTTCCGAATGCCTGCGTAGGTGGCTGCGAATCGGTAGCCCAGCGGAAATTTCAAGTCTCGTGTTCTCCCAGCTTTTCGTTTTGCGTGAGCCGCTGGCCATTCTGGAACGCTTCCGCAGATACGCGTTTGCGCCCTTCCAGTTGCAGCTCTTCGATTTCCAGGGTTGTTCCGTGGCCGCACGCAACCAGCAAACGCCGGTCCTCGCTCCAAACGGACCCGGGGAACCCCAAACTTATATGATTAGCAGGTTTTGCCTTCCAAATGTGAAGTATCTGCCCACGGAAAGTTGTGGAAGTACCAGGCCACGGTAAGAAACCCCGACACCGGTTGACAATCTCCAGCGAAAGCATGTCCCATCGAATTTCACCATCCTCTTTACGAAGGATCGGTGCCAGCGTAGCCTCTGCATCGTTTTGCGGCTCCCGACGGATCGTGCCCGACTCCATTTGGTCGAGCGCGGCGATCAACAGACGAGCTCCCATAACCGCCAGGCGAGAGCCGAGCTGCAGAGCATTTTCCTCTGGACCAATCTCCGTTTCTTCCCTGCCCAGCATGTCGCCCGTGTCCAGACCCGCATCGATCAGCATCGTGGTTACGCCTGTGACGGTCTCACCGCGGGCTATTGCCCACTGGATCGGAGCGGCACCCCGGTACTTCGGCAGCAGCGAAGCGTGTACATTGACAATTCCATGTGTCGGCAAGTCGATAATGGCTTGCGGAATGATCTGCCCATAGCCCACGACCACAACTACGCCGGCTCCCAACTGCTGCAGGATCTCCACGTTTTCCGGCCTGCGAATGCGAACCGGCTGCGATACTGGCAACCCGGATCGAACTGCGGCTTCTTTTATTGGCGAGAACTGCACCACATGTCCGCGACCTTTGGGGCGATCCGGTTGCGTGTACACGGATAGAACGTCATGACCAGCTGCAATCAAGGCTTCCAGCGACGGCACCGCAAAAGCCGGTGTGCCCATGAAAACGACCCGCACGGCCGGGAGATTAGCTCCACTCGCCGGCTTTGGCCAGCTTCCGGATTTTTCGTTTGATCAGATCACGCTTCAGCACACTGATGTGGCTGATGTACAGGCGTCCGTTCAGGTGGTCCGTTTCATGCTGAAACGCGCGGGCCAGTAACTCCTCGCCGGTCATTTCGAACCAGTCGCCCTTCGCGTCCTGAGCCTTCACCGTCACTCTCTTCCCGCGAGTCACGTTCTCTCTGAAACCGGGAACACTCAAACAGCCCTCTTCACCGTTTTGCATGCCCTCGATACGAGTGACTTCCGGATTAATCAGGACGATTTTCTCTTCCGGGCGCTCGCCATTAGAACAATCTATGACCGCAATCCTTTGTGAAATTCCGATCTGCGGTGCAGCCAGACCGACGCCTCTGGCCGCATACATGGATTCAAACATGTCCTCGAGCAGTTTATGCAGCTCCGGTGTGTCGAATTTTGTGACTGCAGCAGCAGCGTTTTCCAGCACGGGATCCCCGTACTTCACGATAGAAAAGATCATCTTTCGTTCAATATTCCCGGACCTGCTGCAAGTAAGACTGGTAATTCCGCTTCGTTTCTCCGAGCGAATCGCCGCCGAATTTTTCCAGCATAGCCTGTGCCAGCACCAGAGCGGTCATCGCTTCGCCAATTACCCCGGCAGCTGGAATTACCGCTACGTCCGAGCGTTCGTATGCCGCAAGCGCAGGCTCCCGGGTCAGTAGATCCACCGACTCAAGAGGTTTCCGCAGAGTGGAAATCGGCTTCAGGAATCCCCGCAGCAGAACGTCCTGTCCGTTCGTAATGCCACCTTCCAGTCCCCCCGCCCGGTTGGCACCACGGAAAAAAGCGCTGTCCTCGCGGTTGTAGTGAATCGTGTCCTGCACCTTCGATCCGAAGGCCATCGCGCCATCCTCAGCAAACCCGATCTCCACGCCCTTTACCGCCTGAATCGAGACAATCGCCTGAGCAAGTTTGCCATCCAGCCGGGTATCCCACGCAATGTGGGAGCCCAGACCGGGTGGCAGTCCGCGGGCCACTACTTCGAAGATCCCACCAACCGTGTCCCCTGTTCTGTACGCCTCGTCGATAACGGTCTTCATCCTCTGCTCCGCTTCTGCGTCGACACAGTTCAGAAGCACCTCATTCCGAAGTGACAACGCAACCAGTTCTTCCCAGACAGCGGCACGTCCCAGTCGTTCCCGACCCACCCCTATGACGTGACTGAGTACCTCTACCTGGAACTCGTGCAGAAACGCGCGGGCGAGAGCGCCCAGTGCAACCCGTGCGGCTGTTTCGCGCGCGCTTGCCCGCTCCAGAATGTAACGGCCGTCGCGATAGTTGTACTTGATTCCGCCAGGCAGATCCGCGTGACCTGGACGAGGCCTTGTGAGTGGTTTTTGTTTCCCTTCATCACCGCCTTCGACTGGCAGAACTTCGGTCCAGTTCTTCCAGTCGGCATTGCGGATGATGACGGCTATGGGAGATCCGATAGTCTGTGAGTGCCGGACGCCGCTCACGATTTCGACCGCGTCTGTCTCGATCTTCATCCGGCCGCCGCGACCAAAACCCTGTTGGCGGCGCCACAGTTCGCGATTTATTTTTTCTACCGAAATTGGAACCCCGGCCGGAAGGCCTGTCAGCGTCGCGACAAGGCACTCGCCGTGCGATTCTCCCGCAGTCTCAAAACGCAGCATCCCGAAGTTGTATCGTAACAGCCAGAGACGCGTGTTGTCACGGAATTGGCTCCAGCCAATTCCTGCGTTTACTGCAGCCGGGCACGGTTGCGCTCACTGCCCACCAGCTCCTCAAAAATGGCCAGAACCTGTTTGCGGTAGTGGTACACGCGCTTCAAATTGTCCCGAAAACTGGGCTCAAACCGGGGTGCTTTCATCCACTTCTGAAGCAGTGGTTTCGGAATGTCGATATCTTTGCGAAGCGCTTCCACGGAGTGTCCACGCAGAAAGAGTCCATAGAACATCGCGGCTTCCCTTTGGGACGCCAGCGGATCGAAGTCGTCTCTGAGTTGCTGATTCCTCACCAAGCACCGCGTAAAAAGAGAAGTATAAATACGTTCGCCACCAGGCTGCAAGCGGGAACCGTAGCTCCGCTGCCTGAAGGGACCAAAAAACTACCAACGGTCCGGGGTGGGATCTGTGTATTGGACGACATGACCGCGGCAGGAGTTTCAGAACGTACAATCAGGTCATTCGCGCTGCTCTGCCCATTGACGCCCTTCTCACTCAGATCACGGAAACGATTGGAAGTTCCAGAAATCTCATTCTGCAGGCCGAACCTGGCGCTGGGAAAACAACCCGCGTGCCGCCCGCGCTCCTCGAAGTAACACTAGGAGACATTCTGGTTCTGGAGCCCCGCCGACTTCCCGCTCGCCTCGCGGCCCGACGCGTGGCAGAAGAATTGGGCGAGACAGTAGGAGAAACAGTCGGCTATCGGGTTCGTTTCGAAGAACAGAGCAGCCGCCAAACAAGGCTCTGGTTTATCACTGAAGGTCTTCTGACGCGCCGCCTGCTTTCTGACCCTCATCTGGAGGGCGTCTCTGCCGTAATCCTTGACGAGTTCCATGAACGTCACATCGAGACTGATCTGGCGCTAGCTTTACTCCGGCGGTTGCAGCAGACCTTGCGGCCCGACCTGCAGATTGTAGTAATGTCCGCCACGCTCGACTCCGGACCTCTCGCACGTTACCTCGAGGCGCCGGTCATCCATGCTCCCGGACGCGTGTTCGATGTTGCGGTTTCCTACGCGGGCCATTCCGCATTGTCCGTGGAAGAACAAGTTGCCGCATCAGTAAACATCCTGGTTCAAACGAATCTGACAGGACACGTTCTCATTTTTCTTGCAGGAGCCGGTGAAATCCGGCGTTGCCTGAAATCCTGCGAATCCATCGCGCGCTCTGCCGGACTTTTAAGTCTTCCTCTTCACGGCGATCTTTCGCCCGACGAGCAGGATCGCGCGGTGTCACAATCCCAACAGCAAAAGTTGATCTTTTCGACCAATGTCGCAGAAAGCTCGGTGACGATCGAAGGGGTCAGCGTTGTAATTGACAGTGGCCTCGCCCGTATCGCCACCGATTCCATATCGTCCGGGCTGCCGACACTGGAAGTGCGTCGCATCAGCAAGGCGTCGGCGATCCAGCGTGCCGGACGCGCAGGGCGTACCCGGAATGGCCAGGCAATCCGACTGTACTCCCAGGATGACTTTGCACGCCGTCCCAGTCACGATGTTCCGGAAATACACCGGCGGGAACTGGCGCAGGTTGTCCTCACACTCCGGGCAATGGGTATCGACAATGCAATGGAGGTTGAGAAGATCGAGTGGCTCGACGCTCCCCCTGCTGAATCCGTCCAGGCGGCGGAAGAACTGCTGAATCGCCTGCAGGGAAAGATGTCCGCAGCCAGACTCGCAGAATTGCCGGTCCACCCCAGAATCGCGCGGCTGCTGTTGGAGGCAAAACAGCGGGGCGTAGTGAACGAAGCATGCCGCATCGCAGTGCACCTCAGCGCTTCGGGAGTGCGGAACTTAGCGA